>CAMOEE010000131.1 GCA_946611835.1 uncultured Treponema sp.
GCGTGAGGGATTGTAGCATCGCCGAAGGCGTTCTGTAGTGAGCGAAGCGAACGGAAGAATGAAGCGTTTAGCGGAAATGCGAAAAGCCCGGCGGCAGCTTGCTGCCGACACGCCCATATTCACCACTTGCATAAATATTCATATATTCTGTATAATTATTGAATAAACGGGGACTGCGGCGTAAACTGCGTGCACAGTCCCTTATTCATTTTTATAGGACTTATATATGAAAAAAATCTCAATTTTTGCTGTCGCATTTGCAGCTTCTCTTTCTTTCATCGCTTGTAATAAAACAAATGTTGAAATCAATTCAGTTGCTGACCTTGCAGGAAAGAAAATCGGTGTTCAGGCTGGAACAACTGGTGAAGCTTGGGTTCAGGAAAATGTTGAGGGCGTAAAGCTTTCTTCTTTTAAATCAGGCATGGACGCAGCCCTTGACCTCAAAAATCGTGCAATTGACGCTGTTGTCCTCGACGAGCTTCCGGCAAAAGCAATCGTAGAGCGAAATTCAGACCTGAAAATCGTCCGTGACAATCTTTTCGCCGAGAACAAAGAAGCCTATGCAATCGCCGTAAAAAAAGGCAATGAGTCTCTTCTTGCTTCAATCAACAAGACAATTTCTGATATGAAATCAAGCGGTGAATATGAAAAACTTGTCTCAGCCTTTATGCCTGCCGACGGAAACATTGTTCTTCCAGCTTTTGAGAAATCTTCTGGAGATAAAATCGTAAAACTGGGAACTAACGCCGCTTTCCCGCCATTTGAATATGTCGAGGGAAAAGACATCGTCGGTTTTGACATTTCAATGGGGCAGAAAATCGCCGCTTCTACAGGCATGAAACTTGAAGTCGTTGACATGGCATTTGACAGCCTTATTCCGGCTTTGCAGTCTGGCTCAATCGACTTCATTGCAGCAGGTATGTCTGTAAACGAAGAGCGCAAAAAGAACGTAGACTTTTCTGACACTTACTTTGAGTCAGAGCAGGTCATCATCGTTCGAAAATAATAATTCTAAACAGGTTTTTATATGATTCAGTCTTTTTATGACACGATGATTGCGGGGCAGAGGTACATCCTGATTTTTCAGGGCCTTGGTGTCACCATTCTGATTGCCATTTGCGCAGTTTTAATCGGAACTGTAATCGGCTTTATGCTTGCCCTTATGAAAGTTTCGGGCAACAAGCTTCTCAAAACAATCGCTGAACTTTACACGACCGTTCTGCGGGGCATTCCTCTTGCAACTCAGCTTATGATTTTCTACTTCGTAATCTTTGCACCCCTTGGAATGAACAGGCTTCTGGTTGCAATCCTGGCTTACGGCTTTAACTCAGGCGCTTACTGCACTGAGATTTTCCGTGCCGGCATTCAGGGAGTTGCACCGGGGCAGACAGAGGCAGGCCGTTCCCTCGGCTTGAGCAAGTGGCAGACGATTTTTAAGATTGTCCTTCCCCAGGCCGTAAAGGCTGTTCTTCCTACCTACACAAGCGAATTCATCGTCCTCATAAAAGAAACTTCTGTCGCAAGCTTCATTGCCGTCACTGACATGACAAAGGCCGGCGATATGATTCGTAACGCAACCTACAACGCATGGATTCCGCTCCTTACCTGTGCGGCAATTTACCTTGTGCTTACGGTTGGTCTTACAAAACTTTTCGGCTTGCTCGAAAAAAGGATGGCAAAAAGTGATAGACGTTAAGAATCTAAAAATCAGTTTCGGAAATCTTCATGTTATAAAGGATGTTTCAGTCCACATAGAAAAAGGCGAGAAAATCGTAATCATAGGGCCGTCAGGCTCCGGGAAAAGCACTTTCCTGCGTTGTCTGAACCGGCTTGAAAACCCGGACGGAGGCCAGATTCTTTTTGAGGGAAACGATATGACTTCTCCTTCAACGAACCTTGATTTGTGCCGCCGCCGGATGGGCATGGTCTTCCAGCACTTCAATCTTTTTCCTCATCTTACGGTTTTGAAAAACATCACTCTTGCGCCTGTAACCCTTAAGCTCAAGACTCCAAAAGAGGCCGAAAAGGAAGCTATGGAACTCCTTGAGAGAATCGGTCTTCCTGACAAGGCCAATGTCTATCCCTCAACTTTGAGCGGCGGCCAGAAGCAGCGGATTGCCATAGTCCGCTCGCTTGCAATGCACCCGGATGTAATGCTTTTTGACGAGCCGACCAGTGCCCTTGATCCTGAGATGGTTGGGGAAGTTCTTGAAGTAATGAAGGATTTGGCCCGCGACGGCATGACCATGGCGGTCGTTACCCACGAAATGTCCTTCGCCCGTGAAGTTGCGGACAGGGTTCTTTTTATGAGCGGCGGCTATATTACAGAAGAGGGAAGTCCCGACGAGATTTTCGGTAATCCAAAGAGCGAGCGCCTTAAGCAGTTCTTGAAGAGCGTGCTTTAGTTTCAGCTATTGTTCCAGAATAAGGTCAACTGCCTCGGCGTTACAGGCCTTAATCAAATCTTCTGGTGCGATAACGATTTGCTCCCCCCGCATTCCTGCGCTTATGTAAATCTTTTCGTGGTTCAATGCTGATTCATCAATAAAAGTTGGAAATTTCTTTTTCATTCCCAAAGGTGAGCAGCCGCCACGAATATAGCCTGTGAGCGCAAGAAGTTCCTCTGCTTTTACGGGATTGATTTCTTTGGCCCCGCATGCGTTCCTTGCCTTTTTCAGGTTGATTTCGTGCTCTGCGCTCTGACAGAAAACAAAAATCTGCTTGCTCTCGCTCCGCATGACGATTGTCTTAAAACAGGCGGCGGGATCAATTCCAAGTTTGCCGGCGATTCCGCTTGCGGCTCCCCTTGAAAGCTCGTGCTCACCGTCATCATCATAGGAAAGAGTCTCGTACTTTATCTTTAAGCCGTCCAAAATTCGCATTGCGTTCGTTTTTTTCATATTACATTCCTTTTATTTATGATATAATTATGGAATGAGCCAGAATATTCAAGATGTATTAAGTTCTTTCTCTAAAAAACTTTCCCGCTTCAATAATTCGCAGGATTCAGTGAGGCTTTCTTCTCCAGAAAGGGCAAAAACCGAATATCTTGAAGAAAAACTCCGTGAGAGGGCAGAGCGGCTCCGTTCTTCTGTCATCTCCACCTACAAAATTTACCGTGCCCCTTTCGAGGCTCTTGGCGAAAAATCTGACAGGGCGGCTTCCCTTGACCGTGACGAGCAGGCTCTTCTTAAGGCCTACAATCTTTACAAATCCTGCATGGACATAGACAAAGAGAATCAGGATGAAATCGGAGCGACTCACATCAGGAATGTGGAACTGTATTCTCCTCTGGCTGACAAGGCCAGCTACACGACCGGCGGCCAGTTCGTTTATCTTCTCTGCTGGCTATACTTCGAGCAGAATTGTCAGGAATTCTTACCCTTTTTTAAGGACATCGACAATCATTTTGTGCTATGCTTTTCCCGTACAGATGGTTTCCAGTTCGCGGATTCTCACGAAAAGGAAATATTCGAGCTTGTTAAGTCGGAGTTTTATTCATGACAAAAGATTTGACGAGCGGTCATCCGCTTAAAATTATTCTCAGCTTTGCGCTCCCGGTTTTTTTCGGCTATCTTTTCCAGCAGTTTTACAATCTTGTTGACACAATCATCGTAGGTCAGTTCCTCGGTGTTGACGCTCTTGCCGCTGTGGGTGCTACGGGCAGCCTCAATTTTATGATTATCGGATTCTGCATGGGAATTTGCTCTGGTTTTGCGATTCCTGTCGCACAGAGGTTCGGTGCCGGCGATTACACTGCCATGCGACAGTTCATCTTCAACTCATGGATTCTTGTTCTCTTTTTTTCTGTTGTCCTTACGACATTCACAGTTATTTTCTGCCGGCCTATGCTGGTGGCCCTGAAAACACCCCAGAACATCCTGGATATGTCCTGTTCATATTTCGAGATTATCCTTGCGGGCATTCCCGTCGTTTTTTTCTATAACATCCTCTCCGGAATTATCCGCTCGGTTGGTGACTCAAAGACCCCTCTTTATTTTCTTTTGATTTCAGCCGTAATGAACATAGTCCTTGATTTGCTTTTTATTGCTGTCTTCAGGCTCGGAATTCCCGGGGCTGCCTATGCCACCGTCATCTCAACTCTTTTTTCAGGGGTGCTCTGCTTCTTCTACATGAAGGCCAAATTCGAGATTCTTCGCCTGCAAAAATCGGACAAAGTTCCCTCAACAAAAAAAATGAAGACCCTGCTTGGAATCGGTGTGCCTATGGGCCTGCAGTATTCAATCACGGCAATCGGAAGTGTAATCCTTCAGAGTGCGGTCAATGTGCTTGGCTCTGTTTATGTCGCCTCCATGGTCACGGCGCAAAAAATCAGCATTTTCTTCTCAACGCCTTTTGACGCTTTGGGAACTACGATGGCAACTTACGGCGGCCAGCATGTCGGGGCCAAAAAAATCGAACGCCTTAATCCCGGCCTTTTCTGGGGTTGCATGGTCGGCTTCGCATGGTCGCTTGTGGCTCTCGTGATTCTCTTTTTCTTCAGCGACAAGCTTTCAGCTTTCTTTATCAGCAAGAATGAAAGTGCTGATACCACGGCCTTTGTAATCGTGCATGTTTTCTACTTCCTCATGGCCAACGGAGTCACTTACTGGCTTCTGGTTCTCGTAAACTGCGTGCGATTTATGATTCAGGGCATGGGATTTTCCCGACTGGCCATTCTTGCTGGCGTTTTTGAACTGGTTGGTCGGGGCGTAATCGGCCTTGTCTTTGTTCCGCTTTTTGGTTTTACCGGGGCCTGTCTTGCAAGTCCCCTGGCCTGGGTTCTTGCGGACGCTTTTCTTGTTCCTGCGTACTTTTCCTGCAGGAAAAAACTCATTAAAATGTATAGTGCGGAAAAATTACCGGCATGAAGTCAATAAAAGCAAAAATCTTTTTTATAGTTCTCTCCGGCATCGTCACGGCTTCTGCAGTTGTTGGCAGTATAGGCATTTTCTGGTCGAACAAGGCAATAAAAGACAGTGCGGCACAAGTCCTTGATTTGATGGCCCAGGTTCAGACGGAAGGACTTGATTCAATGTTTTCCAGTGTTGAGCAGGCAACAAAAGTCCTCTCTGGTTATGTAACTGAGAATCTGGAATATTCCGAACTCTTTCTCAATGACGCAAAGCCCTCCAGGTATATAGAGCAGATTAAAAATGTCTCGTATTACATCGTAAATTGTACCCAGTCCGCCATGTCAGTTTATGTTCATTTCGCACCGGAACTTACTGATAAGTTTTCCGATATCTTATGGCATAAGGTAGATGGTGCCTTTCTTTTCGAAGATAAAAAAGACTTCCCTGTCAATAAAGATCCTGAGAATAACTGGTTTATGCGTGCCCGTCTGGCAGGAAGCGGAATCTGGACCAAGCCTTATTACAACAGCGATCTTAACGAATATCTTGTTTCTTATTTGCTGCCAATTTTTAAGGACGGTAAGTTCCTTGGTGTCGTCGGCATGGATATCGATTTTGATGATATTGTCACTGTCGTTAATTCAATAACGGTCTATGATACAGGTTATGCCTTCCTTACCGACGCTGATTTTGTGATTCTTTACCACAGGCGGATACCTTATGGCACAAAACTCTTTGAGCACGCCGGAAATTTTAGGGTAATCAGACACAAGGAAATCGAAACTGATTTTTACGAGTACACGAATGTTGTCAAAAATCCATGGCATAATAATCAGGTAGAAAAAAACAAATTCAAGATGGTCTTCAAAGTCCTCTCAAACGGAATGAATCTTGTCGTGAGCGTTCCTTCAAAGGAAATTGACCGCACGCGAACCCGCCTTATTTACGGTCTGGTTCTTTCCGCCATCTTGATTACTATTGTCGTTTCTATCTGGTGTATCTGGATGTCAACGAAGTTTACCAATCCTCTCAAAAAACTTGCTGACTTAACGAAGAAAATTGTTGTCGGGGATTATGACTTTGAGTTCGACAAGACTCCTGATGACGAAATCGGCGAGCTCATGGGCAGGTTTGAGTTTATGGCAAAATCCCTTAAGCGCCAGTTTGAGTACATAAATAACCTTGCCTATATGGATGCCATGACGGGAGCCAGAAACAAGAGGGCTTTCATCGACGAGACCGACGAGATTGACATGCAGATAAAGAATTCAAAGCTTTCCGGAAAAAATTTTGAATTCGGCGTTATTGTATTTGATGTTAACGACCTGAAAAACATAAACGATACTTTTGGTCATAAGGCCGGAGACCAGCTCATAAAATCAGCCTTCAGTCTTATTGCAAGAAACTTCTTCCTTAGCAATATTTTCCGAATCGGTGGTGATGAATTCGTCGTAACAATCACGGGAAAAGATTATGCAAACAGAGTCGAGCTTTTAGCAAAATTCCGCAGTGATATGGACGAGCCTCTCTCGGAGAAAAACAGTGCCTTTGAAAAAGTCTCAATCGCCTCGGGGCTTGCGGTCTATGACTCCGAAAAAGATTCCTGCTTCCAGAATGTATTTGAGCGGGCCGACGAGGAAATGTACAAGACAAAAACATCAATGAAGGGTGGCCGGGAATTTGTCAGGTAATGTATAATTAGAAGGGAGAAGTCTCTCCCTGCGCCTCATCTAAAGAATCGGCTACCCTCTCTAAAATCTCACAGAGCATATAGAAATCTGTGTTAATTTGTGCTAATCTATCCTTACAACTTTAAGGAGATACAAATGGCAGATACAATGCACGCATTGGAAAAAAATCCTAACTGGAAAGGCCGCCGTGGTCCTGTAGTTCTCGTAATTATGGACGGCGTTGGATATGGAAAATACGAAGAGGGAGACGCAGTTAAGGCTTCAAAAATGAAGTACCTGGACTGGTTCACAAAAAACTGCCCTCATACACAGCTCAAGGCTCACGGAACCGCCGTTGGTCTTCCAAGCGATGACGACATGGGAAACAGCGAAGTCGGTCACAACGCAATGGGATGCGGCCGTGTTTTCGCCCAGGGTGCTAAACTTGTTGGCGAGTCAATAGCTAACGGCTCAATGTTTGCCGCCGGCACCTGGAAAAAGCTGGTCAAAAATGTAAAGGAAAAGAATAGCACTTTGCACTTTATCGGTCTTGTTTCAGACGGAAACGTTCACTCACACATCGATCATCTCAAGGCTATGATTACTCAAGCCTCAAAAGACGGCGTTAAAAAGCTCCGTGTTCACGCTTTGCTCGATGGCCGCGATGTTGACCCAACATCAGCCCTCAACTACATCACTCCTCTGGAAGAATTCCTTGCAGGATTCGCAGGCTGCGACTACAGAATAGCTTCTGGCGGCGGACG
>CAMOEE010000132.1 GCA_946611835.1 uncultured Treponema sp.
CAAGACCGATAGCAACCGTACCACCGATAAGACCAATTATTGTAGCTATATCCATGCTTTTCTCCTAAAATCCTTTTTTTTATATTTCCTGGGCATTTATCCCGATTTTTGCGCGATAAGAGACAATGCGGTCGATTACTTCCTGAGGCTTGTCCCGCACGACGATTTTTTTGCCGGACAGAAAGGTGACCGTAAGGTCAGGATTCTGATCCATACTCTCGATCAAATGCGGATTAATCCAGTAAGTTGAGCCGTCCAATTTTGTAACAGGTATCATTTCCCCCACCCTGCAGAAAAAAGACTTTAAATATTCTTCATTATAGAACAAATGACAAAATATTGAAAGAGTTTTTTCTCCCTTCTAATTATCGGAAAATTATAATTTTTTATTAGATTTTCAAATTCATGTTGCGTTTTTTTCCTCCTTTATGTACTTTTAAAACATGAGCACTAAAATTCTTATCATCGAAGACGTTCCTGAAATGTCAGAACTCGTATCAATGTACCTCACAAAAGAAGGCATGGAAGTCACAAAAGCATTCAAGGCCGAGGATGCCCTTGAGACGCTCAAAACGCTCACCCCTGACCTCGTCATTCTTGACCTCAACCTTCCGGGAATGAGCGGCTTTGAATTCCTTAAAATTTTCCGTGAAAAATACAAGAGCACTATCCCCGTCATAATTTCTTCCGCCCGCGACGGAGATGAGGATATTATAGAAGGTCTGGGGCTTGGAGCAGACGAATTCGTCACAAAACCCTTCTCTCCCAGGGTTCTCGTGGCCAAAGTCAAGGCAAATTTACGACGAGGCTCAGAAATTTCAGCCGCAGCAGAAGAATTCTACGCATTCGGTGACTACAGGCTTCTTCTCAATTCCTGCGTGCTCAAAAAGGGCAGCGAAAAAATTCCTCTCTCAAACAAGGAGTACAAGGTCCTTGAATACCTCACCAGACACCAGGGAGAGCAGCTCAGCCCCGAAAAAATCTACAAGGATGTCTGGGGCAACGAATACGGAGACATAACGGCGGTCGCAGTCTACATCCAGCGCCTGCGAAAGAAAATCGAGGCCAATCCGGCCGACCCGCACTTCATAAAGACAGTGTTCGGAATGGGGTATCTCTTTGAAAATTAAAACTCAGCTTCGCATATTTCTGATTGGGGTTATTCTCGTACCGATTCTTGCGGCCCTCACACTGCCGGCATATCATTACCTTACCAGGCCCGAAAGAATTCTCATCGACGGTTACAAGCAGGTACGCAAGATGAGCGAGATCCCCCTCTCAAAGCGTGACATTGGCGTTTTCAAGCAGCTTCTGCGCACCCTTCCGCCTAACGTCGAGTTCATCATAATCGAAACAAAAGACAAGGATAAAGATATCATCCTCGCCAACACCATGAGCGAGTACAAGGACAAGACAGAAATCAAAAAAGGCGAAATTTTCAGGCACATGAACGCCACCAGCGACGACTATTTTTACCAGTTCGTCTCCCCGCCACTTGAGAACTCGCACAGCATTATGTTCATAAGCCGGGCCAACAGGGAACAGAACAACATCAAAAAAAACAGCGGATTTGAGAGAACATTCCGCATAATTCTGATTTTCATCGCAATTTTTGAGCTTTTCTCAATCCTCATAATCGTGAACCTCACCCACACGATTTCAAGGTCAATCACAATCCTCAACAAAAACACCCAGAAGATTGCTGACGGAGAGCTTGATGTAAAACTTGACTACGAAAAAAATTCAAAGAACGACAACGAAATCACCAGCCTCACCGAAAATCTGGACAAGATGCGCCTCGCCCTTAAGGACAATGAGGAGCGGCGCACAAAATTCATCATGGGAATCAGCCATGACCTCCGCACACCGGTCGCCGTAATAAAGGGCTACACAGAGGCCATGAGCGAAGGTTTCTGCAACACACCAGAGGAAGAAAAAAAGACTCTTGGAATCATCAGCACCAAGACAGAGCAGCTCGAGACAATGATCAACACCCTGATTAATTTCGTGAAGCTCAACCAGACTGACTGGGTCCAGCAGCTCAAAAAGCAGAATATCATACCCGTCATAAAAGAATTCGCAGAGGGAGCCGTAACGACCGGAGGAATTTTCAAGCGGAATGTCAGCCTTCAAATCGAAACTGAAGAAGACATAGAGATTCCTTTTGACAAGGAACTTTTCCACCGCGTGCTCGAAAACCTCTTCTCCAATGCCCTGCGCTACACGAACGAAAACGACTCAATCCTAATCAGGGCTGTCACAAAAGAAGAATCGGGCGAGAAAAAACTTTTGCTCACAATCAAGGATTCTGGAATAGGCATAGCCACCGAGGACCTGCAAAAGATTTTCGACATGTTCTACAGGGCAAGCTCCTCTCGCAGGGAAGAAGGCATGGGAATAGGCCTCGCCACGGTAATGACGATAATAAAAGCCCACGGCTGGAAGATTTCAGTAAACTCAGAGCTTGAAAAAGGCTCAGAATTCCTAATCGAGATACCTGTAAGTTGAAAACTGAAAGATGAAAACTGAAAATTGAAAACTGAAACACTCTGCTTAAAGTAGTTCTTCCAGAAATCGGTTCAGCAGAAGAATTCCCCTGCGGTTAAGGGCGTAAGTCCTGCCTTCAGGGGATTTTTTTTCGCTTGCAAGGCGCATCTTCTTCCATTTTGAAAAGACTCCGCCCTCATTCTCAGAGCCAATCCTTTCCGAAAGAGACTTACCAAAACGAAGCCTGTAATCAGAAGACGAGACCCCCTCAAGGCGGCGGAAGCCCAGCATCAGAAATTCGAATTCCAGGGTGTCCTCATCAATATTCTCGACATTTCTTTTTAGAAGAGATGGAGCCCCGCCCTCCAAGAGACATTTCTCAACTCCCTGGATGTAAGCCGGGATTGAAAGAGTATTGGTCCACCGGAGGGCTTTTTTGCTCTCAAAGTCGTAAAGCGTGCCTGTAGCCCCGGCTCCCAGCCCTACATAGCTTTTCTGAGTCCAGTAGGCCTGGTTATGACGGCTCTCGAAGCCCTTTCTGGCGAAAGAGGAGACCTCATAATGAGTGAACCCGAGTCTTTCAAGGATATTCCGCCCCATAAGCCACATTTTGTCAGCCCTCTCGCAGGAATAATTGATTTTTCCGTCCTCAATTTTCTTCCAGAGGGGCGTATTTTCCTCAACCATGAGCGTATAAAGAGAGACATGATCAATTTTCGGGTATTTTTCAAGGAGCTCAAACTGATTTTTAAAAGAAGCGTAAGTGTGTAAAGGCAGTCCGGCGATAAAATCCACGGAAAGTCTTTCGTTCCAGTGATTTTGAAGGCAGTCAAGCGCCCTGATTATGACTTCTACAGATGAACCACGGTTAACGCCAGCGAGGGCCTTGTCATCAAGGGCCTGCAATCCCATGGACAGCCGGTTCACCCCGGAAGAAATACATGCAAAAAGGAATTCTTTGCACACATCGTCAGGGTTCGCCTCAAAAGTGACTTCAGCATCTTCCTCAAAAGGTGCGATTTTTTTTAGCCCGCTGAACAAAAAAGAAATCTGGGCCGGAGAAAGAAGGCTCGGTGTTCCCCCGCCGACATAGACTGTGCCCCAGGAGCTTATTCCGTAGAATTTCGCATAGATTCCGGCTTCTTTTACGAGGGATTCAATATAAGAATCGGACAAGTCATTGCATTTTCCAAGCCTGTCCGCCTCTCCTATGCTGAAAAAATCACAGTAATCGCATTTTTTTTTGCAGAAGGGAATATGGATGTAAAGTGAAGCCGTCATTCTGGAGCTTTCGCTTAAGTTCTAGAGAAACTTGAACTTGCTGAATGGAAAATAAAGCATGAGAACCTTGCCGATGATGTTCTTGTGCTTCACAGGCCCCCAGACCCTTGAATCTGCCGAAGAAAGGCGGTCATCCCCGAGGACAAAATATTCGTCCGCACCCAGCGTAATCTGGCCCACTGATGCCTTGGCTCCCAGGTCGGTATCCCAGCCTGCAGGAGGAACGAGAATCTTCGCGTTGTATTTTGACTGAGTGACCTCAAATTCGGTGAGAAAATGGCTCTGGCCGGCCGGCTTTACGAAAACGACATAGCGGTCAATGTATATCGTGTCACCAGGAAGCCCCACCACACGACGGATTACAGGTTTGGTGCCGAGAGCCGATGTTTCATGGAAAGGCTCCCATTTTCTAAGGCTGACAAAAAGAGCGAGGTTTGTTATGAAGCGTTTCATGACGCCGGGTCTGGTATTCTCGTAGTTGTGAAGAAGAATGACATCGCCACGGTCAGGAGTGCGGACAAGAGGAGTTACGAATTCAAGGCTTCCGGCAGGGATGTCAGGCGACATAGAATCAGATTTATTTGCGACCGGAAAAAGCACGAATGAAAGGAAGAGAGATACAACAAGGAAAAAGAGAAGGATTATTCCGCTGATAGAAAAAATACGGCTGTAAAGCTCCTTCCTCATCTTATATGAAATCGCATAAATATTTTTGTCCATATATCTAGAATATCAGATTTAGTGAAAGTGTTGCAAGTCGAGAATGTTATGAATATAATAGAAAAATATGTCCGAAAATGTTAAGATTATTGCACAGAACAAAAAGGCTCGGTTCAATTATTTCGTAGAAGAGTCATATGAGTGCGGACTTGAGCTTGAGGGAACGGAAGTCAAGTCAGTCAAAGCAGGAAATGTGTCCTTCGCCGATTCTTTTGCCGAAATTATAAATAACGAGGTATGGATCCGCAACTTCCATATCTCCGAGTACAAATATTCTTCTGTCTTCAATCACGATCCGGACAGAAAAAAGAGGCTTCTTCTCCACAAAGAAGAAATAAAGCGGATAAAGCGCAAGGTTGACGAAAAGGGATATACGCTGGTTCCGCTGGATTTTTACCTCAAAAACGGCAGGGTCAAACTCACTCTCGGCATCTGCAAGGGCAAAAAGCTCTACGACAAGCGGGAGACCATCAAGCAGAGGGATCTTGACCGTGACATGGCGAGGGATTTCAGGAAGGACTTATCATAGTTTGAAGAATCTAAAAACAAGGGGTTTATCCCTATTCATCTTATTTTTGATTCTTTCTCCAATTCTTTCTGCAAATGCGGAAGACATTCTGGTAGATTATTACGGCGTCGTCTCCGCATCTTCCGACACAAACATGCTAAAAATGGCCCAGGATGTTTTTCTCACACAGCTAAGGTCAATCGACGGGGTTAAGGTTGATGACAAAAGGCCGGACATCAGCAAGGCCTCTGCCTCTCTCCCGGACTTTGCCAGAACAAACGCCAAGCTCATTTTCTACGCCGAGATAAGCGACGAAAAGAACGATTCTGGTCAGACAATCTGGAACTGCCGCTTCAACGCAGTCACCCAGGAAGACGGAATCACCCACTCTACTACCGAAAATTACGAATCCTACTATAAAATACTAATCGGGGCAAAAAACTCAATCGAAAAAGTTCTCTCAGACCTAAAATCACCCGCCCCAGAATTCAAGGCAGCTGACAAAACGAACATAGCAAAAGACTTCAAGACCGGCATCGACATAGAGTCCCTCGCAGGAACATGGAGCGGAGAGCCATTCGCAGATAAAATCATCATTCTCCGCGGCGGGCGGGGCTTCGTCATCTTCAAGAACGGCGCCACCATGAACATAAAGATTTCCGTCAAAAAGGCTGTCGTGGACGGAATCAGCACAAACCTTGAGATTTCACAGGTAGGAAAGTCAAACGCATCCTTCTTCCCGGAGCTTCCCAGAGAACAGGCTCTTGCCTGTGCGGCCACGGCATCCCCAATCACATGGAATTTCAGCCTCACTTCCGCCGACACGCTTGAGGGCGTAAAAAATACCGTCATTCAGACAAATGACGGCACTGAAAAAGGAACTTTAAGCTCCACCTGGAACAGAAAATAATGCATAATTCATAATGCCGAATGCATAATTGGGACGAGCGAAGCAATGTCCCGAAAAATTATGAATTGTGCATTATGCATTATGAATTACCACACCCCCTTGACGAACGACTTTGATATTTCCGCTTTCATCAATCGAAACTATGGTCGATGGAATTCCGCCTTTTTTATCTCCGTCATCAACAAGAAGCTCCACATCCTTTCCGAATTCTGTTTTTATCTGCCGGATGTTATCGAGGACAGGCTCGCCGCTTCTGTTTACGCTGGTCGAATAAATCGGTGCGCCGCACAAAGCAATGACCTTCCTAAGCCATTCATCGCCCGGACAGCGGAAAGCAGTGGTCTCGAAATTCCCGTCCCTGGCAAAGGTATGAACGATAATCGTGAGGGGGCCAGGCCACTTCTCCAGAAGGGACTCAGGAATCACATCACGGGTGTATTTTTTTACATCTTCAGGTCTTGCGATGAGCTGGATAAGGTTCTTACCCTCGTCACGATTTTTAATAGAGCAGATTTTCTCGTATGTATGAAAAGAATAGTGACGGCCGTCAACGATTCCCGAAAAACCGTAAACCGTATCAGTCGGAAGAACTACGACTTTTCCCCTTCTCAAATAATCGGCTGCTATCTGCGCAGACAATTCGTCACACTTGCGGCAAATCATAAACTGGAATCCCCTTTATCTTAACTTTTGATTTTTTGCCAATCTGCTCCTTTGCCCTGTAATCCTTTACCATAAGATAAAGATATGTGACAAAGAACATCAGAAGCCCAGTGAATTTGCAGAACCATTCAGGGAGAGAATATGGCTCAATTGATTTTATTGGAGTACCCGTCTCAAAATGATACTCATCGATGGAAATGAGGCCATTGATTTTAACGACCTTCTCTCCGTCACGGACATAGCCCATCTTTCGCGCAAACCCAGCGATTACATCCGGATCTTTTTCAAGAGCCGTATATTCCAGGGAGAGACTGTCATTTATTTTCTGAATTTCATCCGCACGGGCACTTAGGATTCTTTTCTGCTCGCGAAGCTGTCCGTCCGCCCACATTCCGTCCCTTCCGCATGTGAAAGAGACCAGAACATAGATTGCAGTTCCGGCCAGGGCTGCCGCAAGAACCCTGTACATTTTTTTCATAGCCTTTTGAATATCGGCTTGATGATTGAAATTCTAAAATATTTTTATAATGAAAAAATAATTGGACTTTTCAGCTAGAGTTATGATAAAATATACCGATATAAAAGCAAAGACTTTTTTAAATGCTTTTTAAAGGGGAACAATATGAGTGATTCAGATAAAACAAACGAACTTGACAATTACGGCG
>CAMOEE010000133.1 GCA_946611835.1 uncultured Treponema sp.
CTCATAAGGCAGCGGCCCGAATAAGCGATGCACATGGCACCGTGGGCAAAACACTCAAGCTCCATCTCCGGGCAGGCATCTTTTATTTCACGGATTTCGTCCAGAGAGACTTCGCGGCCCAGAACGACCCGCTTGAAGCCCAGCGAATGATACATTTTGACGGCCTCTTTGTTCATGCAGGAAGCCTGTGTGGAAAGGTGAAGATGAGTTCCCGGAAATTCCTTCTGCAAAATAGGAACCAGACCCAAATCCTGCACGATGAAAGCGTCAATCGGATACTGCTTGAAGTAGTCCAGGTTCTGCAGGAACATTTTGAGGTCGTGGTTGTGGAAGGCGATGTTAAGGGCGCAGAAAAGGCGCTTCTGGGGGTATTTCTTTTTAAGCTCGATGACCCGCTTGTACTCGTCCTCATAAAAATTGTCGGCCTTAATTCGCAGGGAAAATCTTTTGAGACCGATGTAAGCCGTGTCGGCTCCGTAAGCATAAGCATAAGAAAGTTTATCAATATTACCTGCAGGACAAACCAATTCCATAAAATACCTCCAAAGTTCTAGTTTCTTTCCAGTTCAAGCTGAATTTCACGAACGCTCTCGTCTGAATAGTCTTTTGCCGTAATCAGCGCTCCAATTTTTTCGACTGCAAGATGAGCCTCGCTTAGGTATTCGTCTGCCATCTGGAACATGGGCATCATGCCTTTCCAGACATCAAGCTCGCATTTTCGCCCGGAATTCTGAAAAATCGACTGGAAGACAATCGCATCATCCAAAAAGATTTCCTTTTCGCCCATCTGGATATAAACAGGCGGGAAACCGTCAAGCATATCCTTGGTTACTTTGAGCGGAGAAACAAGGGGATTCTGCCAGTTCTCCTGATGAGTATAATTCTCGCAGGCAAAACGCACGGAATCAGCAGTAAAAATCTCATCGCTCACTTTTTTTGCAGTGAACATGTCATTGTTTTCAGAAAAATCAAGCCAGGGACTGAAGAGAACGACCTGCCGGATTGCTGAGCGGAATTCATTTTTGA
Organism: uncultured Treponema sp.; assembly: GCA_946611835.1. Classification (GTDB taxonomy): domain Bacteria; phylum Spirochaetota; class Spirochaetia; order Treponematales; family Treponemataceae; genus Treponema_D. The sequence goes on from CAMOEE010000133.1 coordinate 1,027, forward strand.
GGCCAAAAAGAAGCCCCAGCGCAATCGAAGCCCCGCTTGTGTCAGCCATTACAAGAATCTCAGGCTTTTTCTCAAAGCCATCGGAAGCCAGTGACAGGGCCGTGTCCAGCTCAATGAAGACCGACTGAAAAACCTGCTGAACATCCTCAAGCGATGCCGGAAAAGGATGAGCCGGGGCCAGACGAAATTCCGGGAGATAAGCCTTGCTTGCCGTAGCGTTGGCAAGGGCTGCGACAAAAGGACGGTAAGAAGCGCGTGAGCCTGCGACAAAACTCCCCCCATGAATATAGAGAAGAATGCGGTTTGATGAATACATAACAGGAGAAAGAATGTCACATTTTGTGCCGCTGAAAACCTTCTGCTCGCACTCCACATTATTGGGAAGAAAAACAGTGGAAAATGTTTCGTTTATCCGCCTGCGGAAGTCAGCAATATCAACTTTTTGGGAAAGATAAAAAGTCCTGAGCTTTTTTACGGCCGCTCTTCTATCATTATTCATTCTTAAAATATACCCCGAATACGATTTTTTCTCAACAAGGGGGAAAAAAACAAAAAAAATAAAGAATTTTCGCAATTCACTGCCGGAAATGCATTTTTAAAACCTATATATATGCAGGAGGAAATTATGGCAAGAAAAGCAAAACGAATTTACAAGGACACACTCTTCCGAACAATTTACAGCGGAAAGGATGAGCGTAGCAAACGATGGATTTTATCGCTGTACAACGCACTGACTGGCAAAGATTACACTGACACATCAGATTTAGAAATCACGACAATTGAAGATGTGATTTATATCACGATGAAAAATGATTTGTCCTTTCTGATTGACAGCCAGATGAATCTTTTTGAGCATCAAAGCAGCGTGAATCCAAACATGCCGCTGCGGGGACTCATGTATTTTTCGAAGCTCTATCAGAAGGAAGTAGAGAAACACGATGCCGACATTTATGGAAGAACACTTGTAAAGGTTCCAGCTCCACGGTTCATTGTGTTTTACAACGGAAACGAAGAACAGGAAGACATAATAAAATACCGTCTTTCAGATGCATTCGAGATTCCAGATGATTCCGGAGAGTTCGAATGGACAGCAACCGTGATAAACATAAATAAGGGTCACAACGAAAGTCTTCAAAAAAAGTGTGAATCACTGTATCATTATTGTGCCTTCGTTGACCGGGTGAAGGAAAACCTAAAGAACAATTTACCTTTATCCGAGGCAGTAAACGAGGCAGTGGATTTTGCCATCAACAGCAAATTTCTTGATGGATTTTTCAAAGAGCAGCGAGGTGCGATTATGGGAGACATTTTGACAGAATTTGACCAGGAAGCGTATGACCGCCACAGACGGGCTGAAGGAAAAGCGGAAGGTCTCGTTGAAGGTGCACACAACGCAAGACTCGAAACTGCCAGAAACCTGCTTGAAAATGGTAAACTCACAATTGATGAAATTTCCAATATTGTGCAGCTACCAGTACAGGAAATATTAACCTTAAAATAAAGTTGTATTATTTTTCAAAAATCTTGCGAGTCATTGTATCATTACATAGAGTTCGTTGAGCGGGTCCGGGAAAGCCAGAAAAAAGGTATGGAAGCCTCACAAGCCATCAACGAAGCCGTAGACTACGCCATCCAGCACAAGTTTCTGGAAGGTTTCTTCGAGGAGCAGAAGATGTATATTACAAACAGCTTACTGACAGAATTTGACCAGGAACTTCACGACCGCTGCACATATGAAGATGGCGTAGCCGAAGGAGCACACAACAAAGCGCTCGAAACCGCACGGAATTTTTTATCAATGAATTTATCTGTCGAACAAGTTGCCAGAGGCACAGGGCTTTCCCTTGAGGAAGTGCTTTCACTAAAAAACGAAACGGTACAAGCATAACAAAAAAAAGAGGAAAGGCCACCTTTTCAAAAAGGTTTCCTTTCCTCTTTCAATCTCTTTTTCTTCCAAAAATCAGAAAATGCTAGATTACTGGACTACGCTCCAGACACCTGCACCGGCGTTCTCAGCAACAATGTCTGGAACATCAGCAGCGGGATCAAGAATATCACTATAAGTATACGGCACAGTGAATACAGGCGTTGTTGTTGAAGTTGTCAAACTGCTCAAATCTGTTGAACTTGCTGTAGCTCCTGTATCATTTGCATAGTAAAGATGCGCAGTCGAATCAGAACTGTTGTAAGAAGTCGCTAATCCACTGTCAAAGTAGTTGTACTCGCTGTTGATATAAACTCCGTATCGGGCATTTACAGCAGCCTTCTGGTCATAACCGTTCGATGTTGCCGGAACACTATAATAATTATTGAAATTATGAATATATGACAGACGAGCCATCGGCAGACGCTGTACACATCCGTAGAATTTGTTGTGATGGAGCGTAATAGTGCGGGTTGAAGCTGTTACGCTTTCTGAATCGCTGTTTCCAATCAGCATTGTTTTGTCATGGTTTTGGAACACACAGTAAGAAATGGTGACATTTGAGGTTGTACCCTTAATGTCGCACAAACCGTCGTAAGTCTGCCACATTTCATAACCGGTGGTAGTTGCGGTTCCTGTTGAATTGCACGGGTATGCAATTATTTCAGCATCAGAATCACCGGTTTTTACGCCGGCAAAATCAGCCCATCCAACGCTTATTGTATCTTCAAACGTACAGTGGTCAATCCAGATATAGCTATTTGTGTTCTGAATTGTGATACAGTCATATTCCGAATTCCAGCCGTCATTATATTCATGGTGAGGGAACGGATCAAAAGCATCCTGCAGATGAAGATTTCGGAGCATTATGTTTGAAATACCTGATATACTTATGTTTGCACCTCGGATACCGCTTTCATCTGTTAAACCGATAATTGTTGTATTTGAAGCAAGCGGAAGTTGTATCAGTTTTTTCCATGCCGTAGCAAGTGCAGTCTGATAGGCGTCCAGAGTTGCATCATTTGTTCCTTCTACAAGAGCATCTGTTGACTTCTTTGTATACTGACCGGTAGTATAATGCGATGTTTTATCACAGGCTCCTGCATAGGCTTTTCTCCATGCAGTCCATGAAGTATAAGTTCCATTTGTGTATGAAGAAATAAAACTACCCAGCGCATTGCCGGTATCTTCCCACGAATCCGGAAGTTTTCCGCTGGTTACATCAATCATACCATTAATGTAAATGACATAATTGCCTTTCTTTACATAAGTCATAAGTGTAGAAGCAGCATTTGCGTCACTGGCATTGATTGTAATTGTACTGCTTCCCGCATAATAACTTGGTGAACCATATCCCGCATATCCTGTCGGAGTATCAGAAAGACTGATTGTCGGCGATGTTCCTGCTTCTTTTACAGTTACCGTATATGCTGCACTTGTAACACCATCTACTTTTGCCGTTACTGTTACAGTTCCAGCAGTAACACCGGTAAGAGTGAGTGTATTTGTTGTTGATGAACCTGAAGCGCTTCCTGAGCCGCCTGTTACAGTCCAGGTGTAGGCACTTGAAGTTGAAACATTTGGTGTTGCAGTAAGAGTGATTTGAGAACCAACTTTTACAGAAGAATTTCCGCTGATTGTTACGGAAGAAACAGAAAGAGAGCCGGTAACGATTTTTACACCATAAACATTTATTCCACTTCCAGCAGAGTAAATATAATATGTACCCGCAGAAAGAGCATCTACCGTAAATGATGTAGCAGTCGTCAAGGCTTGCGAAGCAACAACAGAGGTTCCGTTAGAAACATTTAGAGTGCGTTCTGTTGATGTACTGCCAGAAACCGCATAGACAGTAACTGTAGCCGTATCAGTCAATGTAAATTTCAGTGCACGACTTGTTGTAGAACCACCACCGCCTAATTGTAAGTATTTTGTAAACACTTCGCCATCAATGGTTGCAGACGAAGAAGCAATTTTTAATGTATTTGAGCCAGGAATTAAAGTCATTATTCCCAGTGTTGTCTCAGAAGAAATGTCCTGCGCATCGTAATCGCTGGCATTCCACATTAATGTTGTTGAAGAAGAGGAAGAAGAACTAGATGCAGTTACCGTAATCGTTTTTTTTGCACTAGTCACACCGTCAACACTCACCTTAACAGTAACCGTTCCAGCCGCCTTGCCTGTAAGAGTGAGTGTGCTTGTCGTTGATGTTGTGTAAGTCACACAGTTTCCACTGTCTGTTACAGTCCATGTGTATGTCGCATTGCTTGGAGTTGCATCTGGCGTTGCAGCAAGAGTGATTTGAGAACCAACTTTTACAGAAGAATTTCCGCTGATTGTTACAGAAGTAACCCCAGAAGTAGTTGTTCCGCCCCCTCCATTTTCTTTTGTATCAGAGCTGGATGAATTAGCATCAGCCGCACATGAGATCAAAAGCATAGCAGTCGTGAGTGCTGCCAAAAGCATAGATACGGTGCCACGGCCAGGAAGTTTTCTTAAAACCATAGTTACCTCTTATATTCTGTTCATTGACGAGAAAACTTTTTCGGCCATGACATTGATTTCTACGCCCATTTTTTCTCGTGTTTCGTTGAGAATGTTACGAAGGGCATCGATTGAAATGTCTGCACCGTCAAGAGAGACCATCATCATCATTACGAAATTTCCGGAAAGAATCGTCTGGGTGATATCCGCGATGTTGATTTTATGTTTTGCCAGAAGTGCGCTGACTTCCGCAATGATTCCAACTTTGTCGCTTCCTACGACAGTGATAATTGCATTCATTCTTTCATTTTATAGATTTATGGCTTCTTTGGCTATTGTTTTGACGAAATCTGCAGAAAGTCTTATTGCTTCGTCACGGATTTCTTTGTCGAGGCTGGCGAAGGCTTTGATTATTCTTCCGGTATTTTTGAGTTTGTCGTGGTTCAAATCGCTATTGGTGATTGCGCTGGTTGACTCCAGAAGGCCAAAAAGTGTCTCCACGAACTGTTCCCTCTGAGCCGGCTGAATTTCCTCGAACCATTTGTTAAAACTGTTGAAGAAAAGTCCGCTGCCGGAGTCAAATTCGTCTTTTGTCTCAAACTGACTGCATTTGACAAACCAGCTGAAGGGATTGTGCTGCATTACGAGTCTTTCGTCACTGAGGACGATTTTGCAGTTTTCATAATGATGGAAGAGCATTCCGATTATGGAAAACTGAGGATAGACCGAACGGATTTTTGCCTTAACCGAGAAGAATTCGTTTGAGTCCAGCTGAGCCTGCGAGAATCCCGGTCCGTCAAAATTGTAGACTTCATCAAGATTCTTCTTTGCTTTTTCACTCAAATTTGCACTTGCGAAGATTGCGAGGTTTCCGCCTTTTGAGTGGCCGCCGGCACTTACCGCTGAATTCTTGAATTCTGAAAAAACATTTTCAAGGTATGAGAGAGAATCTTTTTGTGCAGGAACTTCGTCAAGGAAAGCAAGGTTGAAGTCTTCCTTCCAGCCAACCAGGGTGTCGTCTGTTCCACGGAAGGCCACAAAAACCTTTCCTTTGTTCAGCAGATTTTCTTCTTCAATAATGAATGTGACGGCTGAAAACTGCTCTTCTTTTTTTGAATCATATTCGCACTTAAAGCCGCACACGCCGACATCCTTAAATCTTGTGGAAGATGCTGCCTTTTTAAGAAGCTCGTTCGTTCTGGGGTCAATCAAAAGGCCCAGGTCACTCCGGGTCTCAAAGTCTTTTGATGCGAAAAATAATTTCGATAAATCAGACAAATTAATAGAAGAATTATAATCTTCGGGAGCCAGATTCGAGAAATTCATGTAGGAAAGCTGGCAAAAAATCAATGCGTCAACTTCGTTGAAGGGAGCAGTCTCAAAGCTCAAGTCACCGCGCCAGTCAATGTAATCACAGATGTCAGATTTGTTTTTTTTGTTGGCCATAGGAATATTTTAATTCATTTTTCTGATTCACTCAAATTAAAATTTATGATAAAGTTTTTTTCATCTTTTTTCTTTAAGGAGATTTCAAAATGAAAAAATTGCTTGCTGCACTTGCAACAACAACCATTTTGCTTTTGGGAGCCAGCGCACAGGTTCTTCCAAAAGAGCAGATGAAAAACACCGCATGGACAGGTTTTGGCGCTCCAATCAACGGCGACTTGATGTATTACGGTTTTACCGACACTTTCCAGGCTCGCTTTGACCGCGGCAAGTTCACAGTCGAAGGAATGCTCAACTGGAGTTTCCTTGCTAACTACAA
>CAMOEE010000134.1 GCA_946611835.1 uncultured Treponema sp.
ATTCAATCAATTCTGTCGTTTCGGCTTCTGGTGAGTCAGCTGTCGCATTCGAGGCCGTTTCCCGCAAGCTGGAAGAGACCGATGCCCTTGTCATGCAGATTAAGGCCGCAATGGAAGAGCAGAACGAAGGAAGCCAGCAGATTACCGAGGCTCTGCACGCAATGAATGACAGCACGGTCGAAGTCCGAAATGCTTCCGGCGAAATGTCCGAGGGAAACAAAATGATTCTCAAGGAAGTGCAGCAGCTTCAGAATGCGGCATTGACTATGGGACAGAGCATGGAAGAAATGGCAATCGGAGCCAGAAAAATCAACGAGACTGGTGCTGCCCTTACCGAGGTCGCTGGCCAGATGAATTCTTCAATTACAAAGATTGGAGAGCAGGTTGACCAGTTCAAGGTTTGAAAATAACCTTCTGAAATTTTCTATCCTTTCTTTTACCCAGCACTATGCGGGGGCTTTTTAATGATATTCTTAAGGGGACTTGCTTCGGCCTGTCCCCTTTTTTATTGAAAAAATTATTTTCTTTACCTTAAATTTTTCTTGAAATCTGAACTTTTATATCTTATACTTAATAATCGCTTAAGATTAAATCTTTCTGAAGGAGTATATATGGCAAAAGATTCAATTAAAGAGAAGCGTTCGAGCCTGATTAAACGGCTTCTCATTTTTGTAGGTGGGGTTATCGTCCTGTTCAATGTTGTCCAGCTCTTGTTTGTAACTACAAATGCTCAGAAAAGCATTGTTGCCGAAGATATCCACTTGTACAGCAACATGATTGATGGCTATTCAGATTCTTTGCGTAATGACCTTGAAGGTTATTTCAAAGAACTTAATGCCTATGTCTACGCAGATGTTATGAAAGACGGTGATTTGGAAACTGCGTATGAGTGGATTCAAAATCCGACACACACCTCTATGCGTGGTGAATTTGACTACATTCTTTTTGCAGGCCCTGACGGTAAGGCCCGCACTGATATTGGTGGAATTACAAATATTGCCGAGCGAGATTATTTTCAGGGAATTATGCAGAAAGGCATGGATAAGTTCATTGACAATCCTGTAATCTCAAAAACTACAGGTCAACCGGTAGTTCATGTAACCAGAGCCGTAAAAGACCGCAACGGAAAGACTTTTGCGATGGTTTCTGGTGTAGTCAATGTAAATCTCCTCACAAAGGCGATTAAAGAAATCAAAATTGGCGAAAAGGGCTTTGCTTATCTTCTTGCAAGTGACGGACTTGTTATCGCCCATCCTCAGGAAGATTTGGTTATGAACCGCAATTTCCTTACCGGGGACGGCATGGGCGAGGAAAATAAGGCTATCGCTCAGGCTATGGTTTCTGGAAGTAAGGGTGAGGGATGGAAAAAGGCAAATTCTCACATCGGAAAGGATTTAATCATTTATGGCCCGGTAGAGGGAACTCCATGGTCGATGGCACTTTCAATTCCTGACAGTCAAATTTATGATCTTGTAAAAAGAATCCGTAATCTCATGCTTGGCTTTGCCGTTTTCACAGTTATTGCCTTGATTGTAGTTTCGGCAATTCTCCTGCTCCGCTCTCTCAAGCCATTGCAGATTGTGGAAGGTGCGATTACAGGCATTGCTTCTGGAGACGCGGACCTTACCAAGCGAATCGAAATCAACTCTAACAACGAAATTGGCTATGTCGTAAAAGGCTTCAATGCTTTTGCTTCAAAATTGCAGAACATCATCGGGGATGTAAAATCTTCAAAAGACGAGCTTATGGTGGCCGGAGAAAACCTTTCTGGGGCAACTCAGGACACGGCTTCTTCTATCACTCAGATTATTGCCAACATCGACTCAATGAAACGGCAGATCGACACACAGAACCAGTCAGTTTCCCAGACGGCGGGTGCTGTAAATGAGATTGCTTCAAACATAGAGAGCCTTGAGCGCATGATTGAAAGTCAGTCTTCTGGCGTAACCCAGGCTTCTGCTGCTGTCGAGGAGATGATCGGAAACATTTCTTCAGTAAACGGCTCAATGGAAAAAATGGCCAACTCATTCAATGAGCTGCGTGCAAACTCTCAGACAGGTATTTCAAAGCAGAAGGCAGTAAATGACCGGATCACGGAAATCGAGGCCCAGTCAGAAATGCTGCAGGAAGCAAATGTTGCAATCGCTTCAATCGCAAGCCAGACAAACTTGCTTGCCATGAACGCCGCAATCGAGGCCGCCCACGCAGGTGAGGCTGGTAAGGGCTTCGCTGTCGTTGCGGACGAAATCCGAAAGCTTTCCGAGACATCAACTGCCCAGTCAAAGACAATTGGTGACCAGCTTAACAACATCAAGGATTCAATCAATTCTGTCGTATCCGCTTCAGGAGAGTCAGCCGTGGCTTTTGAGGCCGTTTCCCGCAAGCTCGAGGAGACCGATGCCCTTGTAATGCAGATTCGGGCGGCAATGGAAGAGCAGAACGAGGGAAGCCAGCAGATTACCGAGGCCCTTCACAACATGAACGACAGCACGGTTGAAGTCCGCAATGCTTCAAACGAGATGTCAGAAGGCAACAAGATGATTTTGAAGGAAGTGCAGCAGCTCCAGAACGCGGCAATGGCAATGAGCCAGAGCATGGACGAGATGGCTGTCGGTGCACGCAAAATCAACGAAACCGGTGCCGCTTTGAGCGATGTTTCTGAGCAGATCAACAGCTCAATCGGAAAGATTGGCGAACAGGTTGATAAGTTTAAAGTTTAGGACACCAAATGCTCACAGGTAGAGATGAGCAAAAAAAAACGGCTGGAGTCGGCAAGCACTTTCGTTTTCGTGCTTGTTTGGTTGCGCTTAGCACTATTGTGCGTCAAACTCGCCTGAGCTTTGCTCACAGCGATGTTTGATGGCGCGAGCACATTCGTTCTCGTGCTCGCTTGGTTCCCGACGGGAAGCCGTTTTTTTTGTTTAAGTCTATCTATCCCGCATTTGTTGACATTTCTTGCTATTTTCTGCTAAATTTCCGCTATGTTAAAGAATATTGATGTTTTTGAAAAAGACCCTATTCCAAAGGCGGTTTTTAAGCTGGCTCTTCCTACCGTTTTGAGCATGATTGTCGCTGTCTTTTACAACATGGTGGATACATTTTTTGTAGGAAAAACGGGAGACCCTAATCAGGTTGCCGCTGTAAGTGTAGCAACTCCGGTATTTTTGTTTTTTATGGCTGCCGGTAATATTTTTGGTATGGGTGGCTCCTCATTTTTGAGCCGGGCGCTCGGTGAAAAACAATATGACAAGGTAAAGAAGATAAGCTCCTTCTGTTTGTATGCGGCAATTTTTGTCGGAGTTCTTGGCGCAATCCTCATGTTTGCTTTTATGACACGGATTCTCAACGCCGTCGGTACCAGTGAAAACACCTTCGGCTTTGCAAAATCTTACCTTTCCTGGATTGCTTACGGTGGCCCTGCAATCGTTGTCTCGACGGCATTCACTAATTTGATTCGTAGTGAGGGTGCCGCTCAAAGCTCAATGAAAGGCATGATGGCCGGAACTGTCGCCAATATCATTCTTGACCCTGTTTTTATCCTCGATTCTTTCCTGGGAATTCCTTGTCTCGGTCTGGGGGTTGCGGGTGCTGCAATCGCTACCGTAATCGGAAATCTCGTTTCAATCCTTTTCTTTTTTATCCATGTCTGTAAGCCGGGCTCTGTTCTTACTCTTAGCCCAAAATATTTTGCCGCTCGAAATGGAATCATGAAGGGGGTTCTTTTGATTGGACTCCCGGCTTCAATTACCAATATCCTTATGAGCTTGAGCAACATTCTTATGAACAAATTCCTCGTAACTTACGGTGATGTCGCTGTCGCAGGTATGGGAATCGCAATGAAAGCAAATATGCTCGTTGTCTTTGTCCAGCTTGGTCTTGCTGCAGGAGTTCAGCCTTTGATTGGCTACAATTTTGGTGCAAAGAATTTTGCCCGAATGAAAGGCACTATGAAATTCTCTGTTTTTTGCAACATCATTGCGGGTGTCGTGCTTGCGGCTCTTTATACAATTTTCACCCGGCAAATCGTAAGCGTGTTCATCGGGGATTCGTCAGTAATCGATATGGGCTCAAAAATGCTCCGTGCCCTCATGTTCTCAAGTCCTCTTCTCGGAATCCTTTTTGTTTTCAACTTTTCATTTCAGGCAATGGGAAAGGCAAAAGAGTCGCTTGTCCTTGCGGTAAGCCGACAGGGCTTTGTTTTTGTTCCTTGTACGATTATTATGAACAAATTGATTGGACTTGAAGGTCTTATTCTCTCTCAGCCAATCGCCGACTATGTTTCGGTCATAATGGCCTTTGTGATGTTCCTTTTCATGAACCGAAATTTCAAAAATCTGGAAGCAAATAAAGAAGAATAGGCATTTTACTTTAGGCTATTTTTTTGCTAGAATATTTTTCTATGAAACGACTCATTCCCGTCATATTCATAATGACGGCTGCGGTTCTGGCTCTTCTCTTTTTCAGCCGGAACCTTTTTATAAAAGATAAGGTTATTTCTCGTGCCCGCGTTGTCATTCCCATTGTAGGTAATGGCGACGAAGAGGCAAAGAAAAACGAATATACCGATACCCTTGAGCAGACTTCTTTTATTCAGCTTTCAAACGGCGAGACTCTCGTAGGCACTCTCGAAATGGATATTGACGGTGACGGTGCTGACGATCAGATTAACATGGTTAAAACATCTGCAAGTCCTTATATCGTTCTTATCGTTGGCCTTTACGATTCAAAAACAGGAACTTACACCCGCTCAAACTATATTGCCACACAAATTACTCAGCTCAGGACTTTTGCCTGTACCAGCCTGGATGTAATCGGAAATCACAAAAATTCCCTTGTCTATCAGGGAGTCACGGATTCCGGCAAGGTTGTTCTCCGGATTTTCAACGGAAGCTACAACAAAAAAGGCGAGTTCATTCTTAGTGTCATAGGTGATTTTGAATCAGACGGCACGATTTTTATTCAGCAAAGCCCCCGTTCAGAAGCCTATGAACTTTCTCATGCAAGGGGAGCGAGTTTCCCTGTTTGGGTTTACACTTCGGAGCCTCAGTCTGTCGGAAAGGACACATCACGCCTGGACCAGATTCAGACAATGTATGAATGGGATGAAACAGAAGGGCTTTATGTCGCCGTAAAAACTCTTCGTGTCGCAGGAAATCGTGTTGCCGAAAAGGAGCTTGCTAAGATTCTGGACGGAACAGTGGATACATTCGGGAATTTCCTGGACGGACTCTGGTACAAAACTGATAATTCCGGCTCAAGCATGCGTTTTATTTCTTTTGACTATCCGAATGCCGAGATTATTTTTGAATATGATGACAGCGAGGAAGTTTATTCATGGCTCAGCAGCACCTTGCGTCGTAACGGAATCTATTTTTCTGCCGTAAACAAGTCTATCGAAAATCTTCAGCGTCGTTTTGATATCTCTCTGGTCAGCGTGGACGAAATCAAAATCAAGCTTCAGGATGATGTGCGAATGTTGATTAACGAAAGCACGCTCTGGGACGGTAATTACAAGAAATTTACTTCAAAAGAACCCAAAAAAGAAGGCCCGTCAAAAGAATCTGCCTGTATCACACGGCTTATTGAGCAGGGAACATGGGAAACGCCTGATGAAACTCTCCTGAAATTTACCGAGACTACTTATACGGCAACGGGAAAAACATCTTATGATGCAGGTCGTTTTACTACCAATGAGGTAACAGGAAGCACTTTGATTCAGTTTCGTTCTGTGCATGAGCTTCCTTATTTTAAAAATTCCTATCTGCCTTCTTTTCAGACCAGCAAAAAAACTGAACGGGATTCTAGAGGTCGTGTCGTTGAAAAGGAAGTCGCTGACAAGGATGTGATTATCTTGCACGATGTCGTACTCAGCCCGGAGGGATTTTATCGTGAGGCAACGGCTCCACTGGTTCTAAAAAAATATGTTCCGCCAAAAGAAGACGAAGAAAATGGTGTAAATGAAATTCAGTCTTTTACAGAATCTGAGTCTGGCAAGAATCCGGCTGAACCAAAACTTTCTGTAGGAATTTCTCCCCAGTATTTCTCTCCTGATGGTGATGGCGATTACGATGACCTCTTCATCATGCTTAAAGCTGAGTGCGAGTCTCCGATCCAGAGCTGGTCCTTTGTAATTGAGGATCCCACCACCTTAAAGCCTTTCTGGTCTGTAAGTGGATCTGACAAATTGCAGGAAAAGATTATATGGAACGGCATTGGATCAAAAGGTGAAAAAGTTCAGTCTGCAACAGATTATCCTTATGTCTTTACTGTCACTGATTCAAACAAGCTTTCCGGGACTGTCAAAGGTTTTGTAAAGGTCGATGTTCTTGTTATCCGTGATGGCGAGCGAATTAAAATGCAGGTTCCTTCTATAATTTTCCGAAGTGATGCCCCTGATTTTAAAACAAGCGAAGAGCTGGCGGCAATGCCAAATTGGGATGGCCGCACGACAGGTCTGGACAGACGAACGCTTGAAAACAATGTCAAAGTCCTGAGCCGAATTTCTGAAATCCTTAAAAAATTCCGTGATTACAATGTCACAATCGAAGGAAATGCAAATAATATTTCGGGTACAGCAGAAGAAGAGGAAGAAGTCAGGCTTTTGTCTGAGCAGAGGGCAAAATTTGTACGGGAATGGCTTATAAAAGATGGAGTTCCTGCTTCAAATCTTAGCGCTCATGGTAATGGAAGTACCAATCCTGCTACCAGGTCTACCGCTTTGGAAGACAAGTGGAAGAACAGGCGAGTAGAATTTATTTTGAAAAAGTAATATAGTAGGTGAATTATGACAGCAAACGAATTGCGCTCAAAGTACATTGAGTTTTTTAAATCAAAGAATCATGTTGAAATTTCTGGACAGTCTTTGATTCCAGAAAATGACCCTTCAGTTTTGTTTACTATGGCGGGAATGCATCCTCTCGTTCCATATCTTCTTGGCGAAAAACACCCGGCCGGAACTCGTCTTACAGACTATCAGAAATGTATCCGCACTGGCGATATCGAGGAAGTCGGCGACCCAAGCCATCTTACCTGCTTTGAAATGCTTGGAAACTGGTCTTTGGGAGACTACTTCAAAAAAGAATCAATCGCTTTTTCTTACGAATTTTTGACCAGCCC
>CAMOEE010000135.1 GCA_946611835.1 uncultured Treponema sp.
TCAGCACCGAACACAGACGGAATCGATGTTGACTCATGCACCAATGTCAAAATCCTCAACTGCTATGTCGCCGTTGGTGACGACGGAATCTGCCTCAAATCCGGCTCAGGCCCGGACGGAATCCGCGTAAACAAACCGACTGTAAATGTAACGATTAAGGATTGTACTGTTCGTTTTGCTCATGGCGGAATCGTTCTCGGTTCAGAAACTGCCGCAGGAATCCAGCATGTTCACGCTGAGAACTGTGATTTGAGCGGAACTGACCGAGGCATCCGAATCAAGAGCCGACGAGGTCGAGGCGGCGACCTTTACGACATCGAGCTTAAAGACCTTGTTATGGACGACACTCTCTGCCCAATCGCAATGAATATGTACTACAAGTGCGGAATCACTGACACAAAGTCTCCTCTCTTCTCTCTCGACAAGCAGCCTGTCACAAGCGAGACTCCCCGCATTCACGATGTAAAAATCATCGGCTGTACTGGCAAAAACTGCAAGGCAAGCGCCGGCTTCATTGTTGGTCTTCCTGAAATGCCAATCGACAACCTGGAAATCCGGGACTGCCACTTCACCACAGACGAATCTTCTGACCGCTCACCGATGGAAAGCGATATGTTCTACGGTTTGCCTGAAGTCAGCGTAAAGTCTTTCCGAGTGCGAAATGCGCCTGGTGCAAAATTTGAGAATGTAAGAATCGACGGACCTAAAGAAACCTTTATCTACGAGTAATAAATTCTTGAATTCATGCCGATAATAGAAGCACTCGCATTATAAGCGGGTGCTTTTTTGTTAAAAAAAGTGTAAAAGTGGGGGAATAATGAAAAAATCTTTTAAATTCTTGTTTACAATTCTTGCCTTGAACATTCTTCTTTTGGGAAGCCTTTTTGCTGAAGGTTATCATGTTTGTGTGGCTTCTTACAAACAACTGAAGAATGCAGAGAATATGGTTCAGAAGCTTGAAAAACAGAGCATGGCTGCTGTCATCAGTGAGAGCAAGGTCAAAAATCAGAGTTATTACCGTGTTCTTCTTGGAAAAGAATTCAAAAAAATTGATGATGCCCGCAAATATCGGGATGAGGTCAAAAAATATTCATTCGTAAAAGAACTCGGACTTAAAGATTTCTGGGTTTGTAAGAGCGAAAAAATCGTTTCGGCGAAGACTGTACCTGTGGCAAAACCTGCCCCGGTGCCGGTCCCCCTTCCCACTCCAAAACCAGAGCCAAAGCCGGAACCAAAAGTAGAGCCGCTCCCTGCTCCAGAGCCAGAGCCTGTTGTAATTCCTGTCCCTGAGCCAGAGCCGGAGCCAATTCCTGAGGTAATCGTAAAAAATGATCTTCCTCCTGAGCCAAAAGAACTTGAAAAGAACGAACAGGCCGTGCTTTCAGAAGCGACCCCTTATTCTGTAGTCGTCCGTTCATATAAATATTCTCAGTTCGCTGAAAATGACAAAAATCGACTTTACGAGCTTGGATTTGAGCCATATCTGCTAAACACCTTTGATGATAAATCATTCTTCGCTTTCAATATTCATGTCGGTGCTTTTGCAAGCCGCCAGGAAGCGGAAGATTTGCAGGCTCAGTTCACTGATATGGGAATCGCCGATACACAGGTTTCTGATTACAATGATATCAAAGCAAAAATCGAGAAATACGATGAAGTTCTCAATAACGAAAAAGTCATGTTTGATGACGGTCTTTCTGAAATTCCGACCAGCCTTCCGGAATCAGTCGTAAAACTCGTAAAACACTTCCCCGCAAACAAAGATTTCCAGATTAAGGAAATTTCTATCATTGATTACGACAGATACCTCCTTTGTGAGGACAAGCCGGACGCTGAAAAGGCCCTGCTCGATTACATCGGTACAGAAGCTGACATTCACTCGGCTCTTCTTGCAATATATCGTGATGAACTTTATCAGAAAGAGGCGAAGGTTTTCCTTGCCTGTGCAGGAAGCTACAATTTTGAGGAGAATGGTCTTGTGCCTGTTGAGAAAATGGAGCTTGGAGCCAGCGAGGGGCTTTTTGACTGCTCATTGTATGAAGTTGCCGGCACAATGATTCTTAACGGAACAAATGAATCTCAGAAACTCTTCGTAAGAATGCAGTCAGCTGATTTCACAAAAGAAGAATTCATTTCCCTGCTTGATGCTTCTTTCAATGAATCCTCTCTTAACCTTTATCCCCAGCTCAGGAGAACACTTTTCGTCCTTCCAAATGCGAGCGATGCTGAGCGTGATTTCGTAACCTTCAATTTTAAGAATGTGGGTGATGATTATGCCGCAGAGAGAGACTATGTTGAGTGGGCACTTCCAATCGTAGGTCACTATCTTGCTGAGACATCTTACATTGAAAAGGATTCTCTGCTCTGTTTTGGTTTCTATGATTTGGACTATGATTTCAACTCAAAGAAGATTCATCAGTATTTCAAGGACTCAAAAACAAAGTCTGAGATTACTGAGAATAACCAGCCATTTACTCTGAACGGAGTGGACGGATGGTACTTTATCGACAAGAATATCAAGGAACTTTCGATTTCGACAAAGTCTTATATCATTGCAATTGATGCCCTTGCAAACAGCCCTGTTACAAAAGAAGATTTGATTGAAGCCGGAAAAGACCTGAAAATCTGGAATCAAATTCAGCCAGTTGACGCAAAGTAATTCCCGATGTCTAAGAATTCCCTGACTAAGATTCTTGCGGCTTTTCTCTGCCTCTGCTTTCTTCCGCCCTTGTTTTCTCAGGAAGACAGGGGCAGTTCAGAATCTTCCTCCTTTAATTTTTGGGGAAGCGGGAAAGTCTTTGCTTTGAATCCTCTTACGGATTCGGCTTTGCTTGGAACAGGCCTTCTTCTTTCAGGCGGAGATTTGATTCTCGATAATGCGCTCAAGCTGAACAGGCAGGAATACAAGGGAGAGTTTTACGACAAGGATGATGTGAATTCTTTCGACCGCTTTTTCATGAATTCATATTCAAAGAAACTTGATTTGGCCGGGGATTTACTGCTTGTGGCTACAATGGCCACTCCTGCCATTCTTGCGACGACGCAGAAGGAAGAATGGCTGACTTGCGGCGTGATGTATGCAGAGACTCTCTTAATCGCAAACGGAATCAAGGAAATCACGAAACTTTGCGTAAATCGAGCCAGGCCTTATATGTATTACGATTCTGAAACTTTCCCGGAAAGTGATGTTGATGACGGTGACTGGGCGAATTCTTTTCCGTCGGGCCACTGCACTATGGCCTTTGCCGGAGCAACTTTCACCAGCTACACTTTCTGTAAATATTTCCCGGATTCAGCCTGGCGTTTTCCTGTGGTTGCAAGTTCCTTTGCTATGGCGGCTGGAACTGCGGCTTTGAGAATTGCAAGCGGAAACCACTTTATGACGGATGTCCTGACTGGAGCCGTAATCGGAAGCGCTGTAGGTTTTCTTGTTCCCTTGCTACATACTTTCAATACGAAAAATGATTTGAATTTGGCCCTGCGTGCAGACGGAGTTTCAATCGCTTTAAGATTTTAAGGGGCGTTGCGGGGCGGTTCAGGCTTTCCCCTCCTTAACTTAATGTCTTTATAATCAATTCCGAGACTTTGACCTTCTTTGCGCCGGTATCCATTGCTTCTTTTTCGATGTAGTGGTGGGCTTCGGCCTCGGTCATGTCTTTTACCTGCATTAAGAGCATTTTCGCACGGTTTACGATTCTTATTTCTTCCATTTTTTCTTTAAGCTGAATTGCCTTGCTGGAAAGGACCTGAACCTTGTACTGGACGGCGATGGCCACTTTTATCATGTTGTAAAAATAGAACTGGTCGAATTCCCTTGTCAGTGTGAGGACTCCGTAGCCTTCGACCTTGTAGCTTATCTGGTCAAAATGCTCCTGGGGAGTCATGAGAAGAATTGTGCCCGCTGAATCAGAAATGTCTATCGCAAAATCCGTGCCCTCGCCATCAGCAAAATCTACGAGGACGATGTTGAAATTCCGCTCATCGCATTTACGGCGGGCTTCGTTAAAATCCTGACAGACAGAAAGCTCGAACATGGGTGGCATGAGCATCAGGCCGACAAGAGAGGAAATCTTTGTGTCTTTTGTCACAAGAAGGACAGAATATGTGTCACTTGTCACTGTAATTCCCGCCTATGTTCAGCCTAAGATTCCTTTTACGAAATCACTTTTTTCTGCGAGGGACCTTGCTTCTTCCAGCGTGTCAGGAATCGTTTTATAACTTGCATTTTTAGCGATTTCCTTGTCGAAAAGATTTTCTGTAGCCGCTTCACCTGCATGAAGGTTGTTTTTGATTCCGTCGATTGCCGCATGAATCAGCAGGGTGAAGGCGATGTAGGGATTACAGGTCGGGTCCGGGGAACGAATCTCAAGCCTTGGATTTTTGTCGCTGGGAATCCTGATAAGGGCAGAACGGTTTTCCCGGCCCCAGCAGATGAACTTGGGAGCCTTTGCTTCACCAAGTCTCTGGTATGAATTCTCAGTTGGATTGAGGAAATATGTGATTTCTTCAATGTGTTTGATAATTCCGGCAAGAATATTTTCGATTTTGGATGAATCTGAGCATGAAATGTTGATGTGCATTCCGCTGCCTGGTTTTTCCTGAATAGGTTTTGGAGAAAAATCTGCGTATAAACCGCTTTCTGCAGCTTTTGTGCGGACAATCCATTTGAAGGTTGATGCATTATCGGCGCTGGTGAGTGAATCAGCGTAACGGAAATCAACTTCGTTCTGGCCCGGTCCTTCTTCGTGATGGCTGGACTCCGGCGTGATTCCCATCTGTTCCAGTGTGAAGCAGATGTTTCGGCGGATATTTTCGCCCTTGTCTTCAGGAGCAATGTCCATGTAACCGGCCTTGTCAAAAGGAATTTTAGTTGGCTCGCCGTTCTCGTCAAGCTTGAAAAGATAAAATTCGAATTCCGTGCCGAATTGGAGATCAACGCCACATTCTGCCTTGATTTTTGCAGCCGCTGTTTTAAGAAGATAGCGGCAGTCTTTTTTGTAGGGGCTGCCATCGGGATATTTAATGTCGCAGAACATTCGGATTACTTTGCCTGCGCTTGGCCGCCATGGAAGCACAGAAAGAGTTGATGCGTCCGGGTAAAGGAACAAGTCAGAGTGATTTGCCTCCTCGAAATCAGAGATTGCTGAGGCATCGAAAGAAATTCCGTTCTCAAATGCGCGGGGAAGCTCGCTTGCCATAATTGTGGCGTTCTTCTGCTTGCCCGAAAGATCAAAATATGCAAGACGCACGAATTTGACATCTTCTTCTTTTACATAGTCCAAAACTTCTTCTTGAGTATAAAGCATAATTTCTCCATAACAAAAAAGGCCGTAGACTTTGCGCCGGATGACAATTACAGCGAAAAACCTACGACCTCTTTGCCGTTAATGACAATATCTTATCGGTTTTTTGGTGATTGTGCAACAAGCAGGTATAAAATGTGCGTGCGGATTCTTCATGATTCTCTATGATTCTTGAAAGTCTGTCAAAAAGAGTATATTTTATAATGCAGTAAAAAATCAGGAGTTTTTCTATGGATAAATTCTTCAGGCTTTCTGAGCGCAAAACTACTGTGACCCGGGAAATCGTCGGCGGTATCACAACATTCCTCGCAATGTCCTATATTCTTGCGGTTAATCCGCAGATCATTTCAGATTCTGGAATTTCATGGGGTGCGGCCTTTACGGCTACGGCACTTTCTTCTACAATCGCCACACTTGTCATGGCTTTTTGCGCAAATCTTCCTGTGGCGCTGGCCCCTGGGCTTGGAATCAACGCTTTCTTCACTTACACTGTCGTTCATGGCATGGGTTGTACACCAGCATTCGCCCTTACTGCAGTCTTGCTTGAAGGTGTCCTTTTCGTAATTCTTTCTATATTTGGAATCCGTGAGGCACTGGTCAATTCTATTCCTCTCACCCTTCGAAAAGCAATCGCGGTCGCACTCGGCCTTTTTATTGCACTTATTGGATTTGCAAATGCCGGAATTTTGACAAATCAGGCAGGAACACCGGTCGCATTCGTCAATTTTGATTTGGAACATTCTTCAGCAATTGTCGCAATAATTGGTCTCATCGTCACAATTATTTTAGCAATGAAAAATATACCGGGTGCTATTCTTTTGGGACTTGTCATTACAACAATAGTCGGAATTCCATTTGGTATCACAACGATTCCAGAAGGATTCTATCCTTTCTCAAAACCTTCAGCTCCATATTTTTGTAAGTTTGAGTGGACAAATGTTATTTCGCTCAAATTCTTTATTGTGTTCTTCACATTCCTCTTTACTGACCTGTTTGATACAATCGGAACTTTTGTTGGTGTAGCAGAGCAGGCCAACTTAAAAGACGAGAACGGCACGATTGTCAGTGCAAAGCGTGCACTTCTTGCTGACGCTACAGGAACGATTGCCGGAGCATGTCTTGGAACTTCAACCGTCACAAGTTTTGTCGAAAGTGCTACAGGAATCGCCGCCGGTGCAAGAACAGGCCTGGCTTCAGCGGTGACAGGTCTTCTTTTCTTTTCAGCACTCTTCTTAAGCCCGGTTTTCGCATTGGTTCCGCCCGCAGCAACGGCTCCGGCATTGATATTTGTCGGCTTTATGATGATGCGTTCTATAATCGGAATTGACTTCCGCAACTTCTCTGAAGGAATTCCGGCTTTTATCACGATTGCCGTAATGCCATTTTCTTATTCGATTTCAAAAGGAATTATGATGGGCATGATTTCATTCATCTTGTGCAAAAGTGTTGCAAAAAAAACAAATGAAATTCCCCTTGTCACATGGATTTTAGGCGCAGTATTCCTCTTCGATTTTGTATTTGAGGCAGTAAAGTAAGTTTTGTTAAGGCCGCTCCTTTTTGGGGCGGATTTTTTGTGTGTGGGGGCAATTTAAAAAATCTAGTGTAACATTTTAGGTAACAAGGGCAGAATGCCTCTATTTTTGGTCTTGTTTTTCTATCGAGGTCCTGATTGCTTCAGTTAAAAACAAAAAACCACTCAAGGCTTGAGTGGTCTGTTATAGCGG
>CAMOEE010000136.1 GCA_946611835.1 uncultured Treponema sp.
TGAAAAGCCCCACAGTCAGCCCCCTCTTCGGCGACGACGGCTACGCAGTAAAAATTGCAGTAAAAAAGAGCGAAGTCCCAACCCTGCTGCCAAAATTGCAGTCTCTGGGTGCCACGGATATCCTTGAATACGCATTGCGCAAGGTTGTGAGGTAAAATTCCTCACAGAGCTTTGGAGCTCACAGAGGGATTTTTATAATAGGAGAGTTGTTTGACTGAAACAGAAATAAATGAATTAACGGAAAAAATTATAGGTATTGCGATAGAAGTTCATAAAGAACTTGGTCCAGGTCTTTTGGAGAAAGTCTATCAGCGATGCCTAAAAATTGCACTTGAAGAAAAAGGCTTGCAAGTTGATTCAGAAGTTCCTGTTGAAGTTGTTTTTCATGGTAAAAAAGTTGCTGATGAAGCTTTACGAATAGACTTACTTGTAGAAAATCAAGTCGTTCTGGAACTAAAATCAGCGGCAAAATTAACTGAGTTGTATCAAAAACAACTTGGAACATATCTAAAATTGGCGAACAAACCTTGTGGTTTGCTTATAAATTTTAATGAAGTTTTATTAAAAAATGGAATTAAAAGAGTCATAAACGGATACTTGAAATAACAGACGGCATGACTGGCACAGAGAGCTTCCCAAACGAAAAGCTCTCTGTGAACTCTGTGCCCTCTGTGAGGAACATATAAAATGCATGATAAACAGGCGGCATGACTGGCACAAAGAGCTTCCCAAACGAAAAGCTCTCTGTGAACTCTGTGCCCTCTGTGAGGAATTTAAATGCGAACGGCTACAATCGAACGAATTACTGGCGAAACTCAGATTTCGCTTACTCTTAATCTTGACGGTACGGGAAAGTGCGATGTGGAAAATCCTATTGGATTTTTTGACCACCTGCTTAAGTCTTTCTGTAAGCACGGACTTTTTGACCTTTCAGGCGCTATCAAGGGCGACTTGAATGTTGACCAGCACCACACAATCGAAGACACGGGCATCGTTCTTGGAATGTGCTTTGCAAAAGCCCTGGGTGATTGTGCGGGCATTTACCGAAGCGGTTCTTTCCTTTACCCCATGGACGAAAGCCTGCTCCGTGCGGCAGTTGATTTTGGCGGGCGTCCTTTCCTTGTCTGCAATGCTGAGCTTTCAAATATTCCTCTTGTGAGCGTTCAGAATGGCAAAGAGGGCACTTTCCAGACTGATTGCTTCGACGACTTCTGGAACGGCTTTGTTCAGGCTGCAAAATGTAACCTTCATCTCGACACTTTGCGGGGCAGAAGCGACCACCACAAAATGGAAGGCCTTTTTAAGGCTGCTGCCCGGGCTATCCGTTCTGCTGTTGAAATTGACCCCCGGCGGAACGGCGAAGTTCCCAGCACAAAGGGCGTGATTGTTTAAAATCTTATTAAAAATTTAATTGTTTTTTCCAAATTATGGGGTACAATGAAATGTCAGGCTGCTAGAAATTTCAAATTCTAAAAGCCTGATATTTTTATCCTTCCGGGATTTTCTTCAAATTTTCTTCAGGAGTTCCTATGACCCCAAAAAACAATCCAAACAAAGGCTTTAAAAGCATTCGTACCCAGCTTGTAGTGGCAATTGGTCTTTCCCTTATTGCTCTTCTTACTTTATGTTCCGTTTTCATTCTAAAAAATGTTTCAGGCAGATTCCGTAACATTTCTGATAATTATCTCCACGAAATGGCTTCTTATTATTCAGAAAGCACAAAGGCTATTATTGCGCATGAATATGCCACATGCTCTGCCCTTAAAACTGTCGTTGAGCAGGTAGAAAGTATTCCTCCGGCTCAAAGGCGGGATTTCGTGAATTCCATTTTAAAAGAAGCCCTCATCGTAAATGAAAATTTCGTGGATACCTGGGTTGTTTTTGAGCCCAATGCGCTCGACGGCCTCGATTCTCAATACGCAAACACCGAAAATCATGATTCAACCGGGCGTTTTATCCCTTACTGGACCAAAGTCGGTTCAAAAATTGAATGTACCCCGCTTACTGATTACGAAGACGGTTTCTGGTATGTAAATCCCCTCAAAAGTCCTACGGGAATTCTTATTGACCCGAATCCTTACGAAATCGGCGGAAAAACTATCTGGGTTTGCGGTGTTGCTTTCCCGATTCACTCTAAGAGCGGAAAACCAATCGGCGTAATTGGTCTTGATATGTCGCTTGATACGCTTTCTTCGCTCCTTAAGCAGGTTAAAGTTTACGATTCAGGTTATCTTTCCCTCATTTCTGATTCCGGTCTTGTCGCTGTTGATTATGATTCAGCAAACGAAGGCCAGAATCTTGCGGCTTATACCGATTCTTCTACAAGTTCTCTTTTTCAGGACAGCAAGTCTTCAATGACCCCTTTTGGAATGACGGTAAAAGAAAATGGCGAGAGTGTCTACAAATATTATCAGCCATTCAAAGTTGAAGATGCGAAAGAAACATGGTTCCTCGGCCTCAATGCAAAGGAAGCTGAAATCACGGCGGCGGCCAAAGCGGTCTTCTTTATCTCTACGGTGGCTTTCGTTATCACAGCGGTCATAATTCTTTTGATTCTCTTTGTGATTATTCAGGGCGTCATAAAAGAAATGAACAAGGGCGTCCGTGCTATGCAGAATATCGCTCAGGGTGACGGTGATTTGACTGTCAGAATGGAAGTCAAAACTGACAACGAGCTTGGAAAAATGTACAAGTTTTTCAACCTCACAATCGAAAAGATTCAGAATTCAATAGCTCAGGTAAAAGAAGCGGCGGCAAATCTCACGGAGCAGGGCTCGGCTCTTGGTGACAGCATGAACGACACGGCTGCAAGTGCTAACCAAATCACGGCAAATATTGATTCCGTGAACAAACAGGTTCAGCAGCAGGGAAGGAATGTGCATGAGGCACAGGAATCCCTCGGAGCGATAAACAGCAGCGTGAGCGACCTTACGGCAAATATTCAGAGTCAGAGCTCAAGCGTCGTCGAGTCTTCTTCCGCCATTGAGGAAATGGTAGCAAACATTAGGTCAGTCACTGGAATTCTCGAAAAGAACGGAGGCACAATCAAGGCACTGGAGAATTCTTCGGAATCAGGCAAGGTCAGTATCAATAATTCTGTTGAGGCAATCAAAAAGATTCAGGAACAGTCGGGAACGCTTCTTGAAGCAAGCAAAATTATTCAGGCAATTGCGAGCCAGACCAACATGCTGGCAATGAATGCGGCAATCGAGGCGGCACACGCAGGCGAAAGCGGCAAGGGCTTTTCTGTTGTCGCAGATGAAATCCGAAAACTAGCCGAAGACTCAAACAAGCAGGGCAAAAACATCACGAATAACCTCAAGGTCGTTCTTGCAAGCGTCAAGGAAGTCACAGATTCTTCAGTTCAGCTGCAGAATCAGTTCAACGAGATTTACGACCTCACCCAGACCGTTGCCCGTCAGGAGCTCACGATTATGAACGCAATGCACGAGCAGTCAGAGGGCGGCGAGCAGATTCTTGAGGCCATCAAGCAGATTCAGGATGTAACGGCCAGCGTAAAGGGTTCAAGCAATGCCATGGAAGATGCGACCCAGGCAGCGAATATCAAAATGGAGAACCTCATGCGTCTTACCGAGGAAATTACGGCCAGCATGGATGAGATGTCAATCGGTATTGAGTCAATCAACAAGTCAATCAATACCGTAAATGACATGACTCACAAAAATACCCGCAGCATAGAGTCTCTTGGAGAGGCCGTCAGCAAATTTAAGGTGTAAGGCGGCTAAATCATACTTTCAAAAGAACAAATAATGAACTAGAATGTTCCAAGAGGTAAAAATATGGACGGAAAAGAAGAAATTTTGGATTTGCTGCGCGAAAATGCCCGGCTTTCAGTTGAAGATATTTCGGCTATGACAAAAAAATCAGCCGATGAGGTAAAGGCAATCATAAAGGGGCTTGAGGACGAGGGAATCATCCTCAAGTATGCGGCCATCGTCAATCCTGAGAAGGATGTCTGCACAAAGGACAAGGTTCGGGCTGAAATCGAAATTCAGTGCCAGCCTGAGCGGGAGCACGGTTTCGATGCCCTTGCTGAGCGAATCTACCGTTTCCCCCAGGTTAAGTCACTTTATCTTATGAGCGGCGGTTATGACCTTAAAGTCGTAATCGAAGGCGATGATTTGCGCGAAGTTGCCCTTTTCGTTGCCCAAAAGCTCTCAACCCTGGAAGGAGTTCGCTCAACAAAAACTCACTTCCTGCTCAAAACTTACAAAGAGAACGATGTTCTTTATGTTGAGGATGAAAGCGACCGCCGTGAAGGTGTCATGGCATAGGTTGCGGGTTTTGTTTTCTTAAAATTTGATGCGGCAGCCGTGCCGCTAAATGGAGCATACCATGAACACAAGATACAAACAAAATGCCAAGGTTTTTGACATTGTTATAACGGCAGTGGGCGGAATGGTCTCGGTGGGCGTTATGCTTTACGCTGTGTTCCATTTCGGACTTAAGGAATCATGGCCAGAGCTTGTGCTCAATCTCTTTTACATTGCCTGTCTTGTGATGATTTGGATGTACTTCTTTAACCGCCTTGATACACAGCGATTCAATTACTGGTGTTCTGTTTCGGTGGGTATCACGGTGCTTCTGCGCGACATTCTCTTTGCTCCCCGCTTAGCCTTTTATCCTTTGCATTTAGCTTGTCTTATGCTATCGGTTCTTCTGCTTTGTACGCTCACTTTCTTCTATGCCCGTAAAAACTGGAAGAGCTACACCAAACGCAACCTGTGGGCAATCTGCATCATCGATGTGATTATTGCCGCACTTTATAACCTCGATATTTGTCTTGAACCAGCCGACGAATACACAAATTATCTTTTGACAGAAATCTGGATTCGTCCCACAATTACCTACGGACTTGTGGCCTGTTTCGTAACGGAAGCTAAAAAATCAAGTAAATAATTTTTTTTCAATAATTAGGAGCTCCTGATATGAATTTCACGCTGGAAGAAAACTTAGTTATTAGCCCCGAAGGAAGAATCACTGCCGAAAATGCAAGACAGCTCGAAGCTGAGATTCAGGATATCATCAATAAGCATCCGGGGCTTACACCAGTCTTCGATTTGGAGCGGGTAGAATACATTTCCAGTGCAGGACTCAGAATGTTCCTTGTTTTCTCAAAACAGTTTGTGGAAAAACTCACAATCCGAAATGTTTCATCCGAAATTTACGAAGTTTTTTCTGTGACAGGTTTTACTTCCCTGCTGAATGTCAAAAAAAAGCTCAGACAAATATCCGTAGAAGGATGCCCCATTCTTGGCCAGGGGGCTTTTGGCAAAGTTTACAGAATTGACAGTGAAACAATAGTAAAAGTTTATAATGGCAAAAATTCAAAGGAAGAGATTGATGATGGTCAGGCTCGTGCCAAATATGCCTTGATACGAGGTGTCCCGACGGCGATTGCATTTGACCGTGTTCGTGTCGGAGATAATGACGGTGCCGTATTTGAGCTTCTGGATGCAAAAACTTTTCAGGAAATAGTGTCAGAGCAGCCGGAGCGGCTTGAGGAGATGACAGAGCTTTATTTTCAATTTCTTCGTCAGCTGCATGAATTAACTGCAGAAAAATCTGGAGACTTGGAAGACGCAAGGAAAATTCATCTGAGATGGCTGGATGGCGTTAGAGGACTTATGCCGGATGAGGTTATTGATGGGCTTTCTTCTCTTATTCGTGCCATGCCGGAGGATCTTCACATTGTTCATGGTGATTTGCACATGAAAAACCTCATGTTCTGCAACGGCGAGCCGATGGTAATTGACATGGACACCCTGTGCGTTGGAAACAAAATTTTTGAGCTGGGCAGGCTTGCAACCTTCTATAAAATCACTGGTGAATTTCACAAAGGCTTTGAGCAGGAATTCTTTAATTTTCCGATAGGAACTTGCGACTATATTTTTGAAAAGCTTATGGAAATCTATCCTGCCCCAAGGGAGCTGGCAAAACTGATGCTGGTAGGCTACCTTAACATGGCGGAAGTTTTGGCACACTACTTCAAAAATGAAATTGAAATCAGGAATGCCGTCCTTCAGAAGTGTGCCGGCTTTATGGCCGGGCTTTTGCCCAAGGTAGATTCACTTGTGCTGTAATTCTTCCAGTCTTTTTTCCCCACTTCCAAATTCTTCCGTAATACTTTAAAATAGTATGATTAAAAATGTGTATGTTTTTACGAGGATTTTATGAACACAAGAGAAGATAGACTTTCAAAATCAATGCAGAACATTCCGCCATCAGGAATCCGTAAGTTCTTTGAGATGCTTATCGGTCATGACGATGTAATTTCACTTTCTGTCGGTGAGCCAGACTTTCCCACGCCCTGGGTTATCCGCGAGGAAGCCTACTATCATCTTGAAAAAGGTCACACTTCCTACACATCAAACTGGGGCTTAATCGAGCTCCGGGAAGAAATCGCCAAATATATGGAGCGATACAACCTCTATTACAATCCAAAAAACGAAATCCTTATTACAGTGGGTGCTTCAGAGGGCGTTGATGCCGTTCTTCGCGCAATTTTGAATCCCGGTGACGAAATCATTGTGGTTCAGCCATGCTATGTAAACTACACACCTCTTGCAGAACTCACCGGTGCAAAAGTCGTTCCAATCGACACAAGTGTAAACGGTTTCTACCCCACAGCCGAGCAGATTGAAAAGGCCATCACTCCCAAGACAAAGTGCGTCATGATGTGCTCGCCCAACAATCCTACGGGAACCATGATTCCAAAGGAAGAGCTTGAAAAAATTGCCAAAGTCGTAGTCAAAAATCAAATCTGGTGTATTTCCGACGAAATTTACTGCGAGCTTGCCTATGACGGGGCAGAGCATGTCTCTGTGGGCTCATTCCCAGAAATGAAGGACTATGCGATTATTCTCAACGGCTTCTCAAAATCTTTTGCTATGACAGGCTGGCGAATCGGCTACATTGC
>CAMOEE010000137.1 GCA_946611835.1 uncultured Treponema sp.
AGAATTCTTGCAAGCTATGGGCTTTAATCACCGGCAACGGTGTCGCTTACAGAAAGACGGATTTTTCCGTCTTTTTTTTTATAATATGTAAAGTATTGGAATGGAAGCAAAACAAGTTGAGTGTAAAGATTGTTCAAAAACAGGCGGAGGCGAGGTTATGACACAAACTCGCCTGAACTTGTTCACAGCGAGTTTGATGGCATGTTCTCGCCGGGAGCCTGTTTTTGAATCAGCCAGAGAAATTAACTTGTTTTTCTTACAATAGGAGACGCGATGGCTGATTTTTCATTTAAGGTTTCACCAAATATTCTTTTAGGTTCTTATTCCGCTGCCAGAATCGGGCAGTCTGTTATTTCTTACGGCACAAAATTCATGCTGATTTTGGACCCGATTTTACGTGAAAACGGAACTTCAGAAAAAATCACCAAAGCCCTCGACGACAAAAAAATCAACTATTTCATCTTTGACGAGCTTAACAAGGGCGGCGACTCAGAAATCCTTGACCGCACTCTCAAACTTGCACGAGAGG
This sequence comes from uncultured Treponema sp., assembly GCA_946611835.1. Lineage (GTDB taxonomy): Bacteria > Spirochaetota > Spirochaetia > Treponematales > Treponemataceae > Treponema_D. Next base: position 530 of record CAMOEE010000137.1, read on the forward strand.
CTCATATTCACGGAGTAATCGCAGCAGGTGGCGGAAAACCAATCAGTATTGCCCGGGCTACCTGTGCCCTGGCCAACGAAATCCACGATTTGTACGATTTCCTTGACGGCTCAGTTCCAAAGACGGCTCCGCTCCCGCTAATCTGTATTCCCACCACAATTCGTGATGCTTTCGTTTTTACGGATTCAATTCCGCTTGTTGATGCACGAAGCTCCACACTCAAGCTTTTGAAAGCCCAGCACGGAATCTCAAAGCTGGTTCTTTTTGACCCGACTTTGACAGCAACACTCACCGAAAATCAGATTGATTCCATGTCACTTGAAACGCTTTGTCTTGCAGTTGAAAGCTATCTTTCACAGCGCGAGAATTTCTTCAGCGAAATGATAGCCGAAAAATCAGTAGAACTGCTCTCTTATGCCCTCGACGGCTCACAAAGCCTAACAATCACGACACCAAAAGAGGAACTGCTCGCACAGGGCGGTTGTATGGCAAGTCTTTCAGCAGCGACATCATCAATTGGAATCGCAAGCCTTCTTTCAATGTGCATCAATGCCCGCTACAAGATTTCCCGCTCCCTGGTCACAACAATTTTGTTCCCCTATATGATTGAAGAATGTGCAAAATTCAAGGCCGACAGAATCGCAATTCTTGCCCGTAAAATGAACATAGCGACGGCCGAGCAGTCAAATGAAGATGCCGCACATGCTTTCGCAGAGAATATCCGCCAGAGAATCGCAAAGGCGAATCTTCCTGCCCGGCTCAAAGATCTTTCTATCTCACTGGAGCAGCTTGCCCTAGCCGCAGAAGATGCCGGACAGCTCGACATAATTAATTCACTGCCACGAAGCATGAACAGCGACGATTTGTTCGCAATGATAAAAACAGCATTTTAGTATGATAGAACCACATAAACTTAATCAGCTCCAGCCGGGGCAGAAGCGGCGAAAACTGGCACTGACTTTCGGGGCTTTGGAGCGTGATGTCGACGGAATTCCTGAAAAGGGAAATGAATACAATTTCAAGTCAATTCCCCGGGCTGAATATATCAAAAAACTCATTTCAATCGTAATTCAGGATCAGGAACTCCCCGCTGAAAGCAAAAAACAGCTGGAAGAAGTTTTGGAAAGAGAGCCCTTTGACGAAAAACGAGCCTGCAATCTTGCAAGGAACAATCTGCTTGCGATTATAGGGACTTTTCCTGCTGAATGGGATTTAATTATTGCCCCGCACGCTTCCCCGCTTGATGAAAATGGACTCGTAAAAGAGCGTGATTTTTTTCCGGGCCTTTATGTTTACGCCGAGGACATCCGCTCTCCCTTCAATTGCGGCTCAATCTTCCGCACGGCTGAGGCAATGGGAGCCGAAAAGGTTCTGATTTCGCCTATGTGCATTGATCCCAATCACCCGAAAGCCCTTAGAAGCGGGATGGGGTGCATAGAGACAATCGGATTTGAGAGAAAAAGCCTTGAGGAACTGGAGGTCTTTGCCAGAGAGAATGACCTTCCTGTCTTCGTACTTGAGACTGGCGGCACACCAATCGAAGAATTTAAATTCCCCAAAAAAGGAATCTGCATTATCGGCTCAGAAGAACTTGGCGTAAGCCCCCAGGCACTGAGCAAGGCCAGCTACGGACGAGTGACAATTCCCATGAAAGGCCTCAAAGCCTCACTGAATGTAGGTGTTGCTTACGGAATTTTGATGCAGGCCTGGGTTTCGAGTATAACTAATCTTCTATAAAAGCCTGGCTGAGTTTGTCGGAGATTTTTCGGAGCTGATTTTCGCTTCCGATTCCGAAGAGTTTTAAGACATCAAGATCGAACTGATAATAATCAACCTCGTGAGTCTCATAGTGAGTGAGCATGTCAGCAAGATAAACGAGGGAAGTAAGCTTTTTGTTCGTTGGTGGGGCTAGATCCGGCTCATGATGATGACGGATAACAGAGATGATTATGCCTGGGAAATTCCATTTTTCGGCAATGAGGGCACCAATTTCAGAATGGTTGACCCCGGCAAGAAGTTTCTCAAAGACATCAGCAGAAATGTTTCGCTGGCGGCAAATATCTTTGATGCTGTTGAGAAAATCAGGGTTGGCCGTCATAAAGACAAGTTTTCCGATATCGTGCAAAAGACCGCACAAATACGAATCATCGATGATGTCCTTTTCTCCGGCACAGAAATTCCGAGCAAGATTGTATGAATAGAATGCAACCCGATATGCATGAACCCACAAGGCTTTTTGTGATGGACCACCGACTCCCTCAAGCTGTTTTACCGCCGAAACTGAAAGCAGCATGTTTTTGATGCCACGAGTTCCCACAAGTTTTACGGCATCGGCGATGCTGTGGCAGGGAGAAGCCAGGGCGAAAGTGACCGAATTGACAAGCCTGAGCAAATCCGTTGTGAGGGAGACATCGCTTGAAATAGCCATTGCAATTTCGCTTAGCTTAGTTCCGGAGTCGTTGATAAGGCGGTTGATTTTTATGATGCTTTCCGGGAACTGAGGGATGTCGTCGATAAGCTTGATGAATTCCCGTGAAGCCGTGTTTAACTCCCGCTGGGTCTTTTCGTTGATTGGCAGAATAATTCGGGTGATTGTCTCTCCGTTTTCGTTAAGAATCTGGAAATTTTCTTCGGTGAGTCCAATCTTTTCCAGCATGAGAATCATAATTATGATGCCAAGGCCCGCACCCTCTGACTGGTCGATAATCTGGCTCATTGCCTGATCTACCGAAGTGTACTGCTGGGCACGGCTGAGTTTGTCGTGCATTCGCTTGTACTCACGGAAAGTAAGCTCGGAATTATTGCGGACTTCGATTTTGATTTTATTGTTACGGGTTTGAAGAATCAGTTTTACATAAAGCCCGCTCTTCTTCTGAAGGCCGAGATAGTAACGAATATTGTTGAGCGTGTCCTCTTTGAAGTTTTTCATGCCACGCTCGTAGTCCAAATCATTGAACAAATCAAGCTTTTTTTCCCGGAAATAAATTCGTTTTGTGTTTGCCTTTTTTGCGTTTGTTACAAGTTCGTTGAGACAATATTTGAGGTATGTCCCCATATGCTCCTGACCAAGCTCGGACAGAAAAGACTCAAGGACTTCTTCCATGTATTCAGACATTTCACGGGGAAGAGTATAAGTCGTAATCGACAGCGGAATGCCGGCACGGATTGCCATTTTGATTTTTGAATTATCGAGACTGACTTTTTGAGTTCTCTGAACTTGCTGCATGATACCATTATAAAGCATAATTTAATTTTTGGAAATACAATAAAAACAAGTGTTGTGCAAATCCTTAGATTCGGGCAAAATAAGATATGTTTGACTGTTTTCTTGCGCAGATTCTTGTGCTCATAATTATATTTTTCTGCTCTGTCAGAGTTTTATTTTTAAGACATTCCCGGGTTGACTGTCTTGCGGCCTTTGCTCCTGCAGCTTTAATTTTATCCATCCTTATTTTTTTCTGCTTTGACTTTTCACTTCAAACACTCTGTCTATTCCTGCTCTCGGTTCTTGTTTTTTTTACAAATTTCAGGGCTATTCTTCGCCTTCATGCCCAGCTTATCGTTGATTCTTACAGCGTCGGCTTCGTCATGTTCTCCATTATAAATCTGATTCTTTCGCTTGCACTGGCTGCCATTCTCATCATGTTCAGACCGGTAAAATACAACGCAAAAGACTTCGGCATTACGAAGACCCAGCATACTCTCACAGGCTCCGCCTCAAATCTCAGAATCCGTGAAAGCTATTTTACGGGGGAGTCTTTTTCAGGCGACCTTTTTATTTACAAACCTGTCCTCAATGATGAGATTACCGCAAACCTTTATTCGGAAAACCCGGTCATCATTTTTACACCCGGAATCCGTGCGACGGTCCAGAATTATGAGCCATACCTTATGCTTCTTGCACAAAAGGGCTATACAGTTCTTGCCGCTGATTTTTACACAGCAGACACCAGGCTTCTTTCAAAAAACACTGAGAATCTCGCAAAAAAACGCCTTCTTGAATCAAAATTCTTCAGAAGATTCGCTGCCCTTGCCTCAGAAATGAAGGAGCCGGAAAAATTTGAGAAAATCGTCCTCGAAGAGCAGGAAATGGCCACCCGCAAATATTCTTCACTCACAAGAATCGCCCTGGAGCTTTTCGGTGATGAAACAAAAGTTTTCTATATCGTTGATGGAGTTGATTTCGACTCGATTTATGCAGTCGTCGAAGAATTCAACACAGAGCCATACTCAAACGCAAAGGGATTTTTCTCAATGAACAGGGTTGACGAATACAAAAGCGGCGGATACGGCTTTATCGAACAAACCGATATTCTTCTGGCCCATGACAAAGGACTTGAAAGGGAAAATAAATTCTTCATCGCAAGATATGTCGCAAACAAGACCATAAAAGCAATAACGGAGCAAAAATAATGACACTCAACGAACTCAACCGGTATTTCAACTCATTCCTGCACAAAGAAGATTTTGACTCAGATATTTCGCTCAACGGGATTCAGATTGCAAATTCTGCCCCCGACGAAAAACAGATTACCAAGGTCGCTTTTGCTGTTGATGCCTGTGAAGCAAGCGCCCTAAAAGCGGCCGAAGCGGGAGCACAGGTGCTTTTCGTTCATCACGGGCTTTTCTGGGGGCACTGCGAGACTATTACAGGCAACCACTACAAGAGGGTTGCGGCTTTTATCAAAAATGACCTTGCCCTGATTGGGTACCACATTCCTCTCGATGCTAATGAATTCGTCGGTAACAATTTTGGTATTGCAAAAAGACTTGGCCTGGAAAAGGTTCGTCCCTTCGGAAAATGGCGGGGTATGACCCTGGGGGCTTCGGGTGAGCTTGTACAAGAGTGTACAATCGAAGAACTTGCAAAAAAACTCTTCCCAAACGGGGAGAAGCCGAGTCATATTTTTCCTTTTGGTAAGAAAATGATTAAAAAGGTTGCTGTGATTTCTGGAGGAGCCGGAGAAGATTTTGAGCAGGCTGTCAAAATCGGTGCCGACGCATACATCACTGGCGAAGTTGGCCACGAAGAATATCACGCAATCGAAGAATCGAAAATCAATGTGATTGCGGGCGGTCACTACAACACGGAGACCGTCGGCGTTCAGCTGGTTCAAAAGCGGCTTGAAGAAGAAAAGGGGCTTAAGACTGTTTTTATCGACATTCCCACAGGACTTTAGTATAATAGGAAAACTATGTCAGACGCTACAATTGAAGTTCAGTTCAAACCTAAATATTTTACGGCAAAAAAATTAGTGCCCTTATTGCTTACGCTCGCCGTCGTCATTTTAGATCAGGTCACAAAAATTCTCGTCACTCAGAATATTCCTCTTTACGGTCTTGGCGCATCATTTTTCGGTGGATTTTTCAGAATCATTCATGTTAACAATCCCGGAATTGCTTTCAGTATCGGCCAGGGATGGAGTTTTGCCGTTCGCGGTGTTCTTTTCAGGGCTGTTCCGCTAATCGTTCTTATTGTTGTTCTTTGCGTTTATATGCGCAACGACGATTTTTCACCTTTGCAGAGATGGAGCATTTCAGGAATCGCCGGCGGTGGTTTCGGCAACCTCATCGACCGCTTCTTCCGTGCTGAAGGTGTCGTAGACTTCATCGATGTAAAATGGTTCGCAATTCAGAATTCTCCGTTTAAGTTCTTACGCTGGGAACGATGGCCCACCTTTAATATTGCAGATGCTGCAGTAGTTGTCTGCGGAATTCTGCTGATTGTATCTTTCGTAATCGCAATGAAAAAAGGCCAGAATAAGAGGGGTGAAGAATAATGACAAAAAAAGAACGCACATTTCTTTTTAATCTTTGCGTGATTGTATACAACATTTTTATTGGTCTTGCCGTCACAGCAGTGCTTTTCATCTCTCTGATGTTCTTCCTTGCTGAAAATCCCAATCTTTCCGAAAGTATCTTCGTTCAAATCGCACTACCAATAATTCTTTTAATCGGCCTTATCGCCGCCATGTCAATCTCAGTCCACACAGTAAGCTGGGCAATCAAAAAATTCCACCTTGAAGACAAACTCGACCCAAAAGTAGTTTCACGATATCAGAAGAAACTGTAAGCCAAAAAATCCTCACAGAGGGCACAGAGTGTTTTCTTACTATGAAATAAAAAAATGCCCCACAGGATGTGGGGTGAAAGACAAGAGAGAAAATTCTGTTTGCCTTTAGGTGAACAGAATTTTCTCGTTAAAATAAAAAATACATGGATGTATTTTTTATTTTTTTTATGCCTGCAATGCTGTTACAGCTACTGTATCAACGATTTCGTCTACATTGCAGCCGCGAGAGAGGTCGTTGAGTGGTTTTGCAAAGCCCTGACAGATTGGGCCGATTGCCTTCCAACCACCCATGCGGGCAGCGATTTTGTAACCGATGTTACCAGCGTTGATGTTAGGGA
>CAMOEE010000138.1 GCA_946611835.1 uncultured Treponema sp.
GGACGGAGGACGGAATCCATGTAAACTCAGAATTCTTAAACGGCCTCAACAAAAAGGACGCAATCGCAAAGATGTTGGAATTTTTGAGCGAAAAAGGAATCGGCAAAAAGGCCGTGAACTACAAGCTCCGTGACTGGGTATTCAGCCGCCAGCGATACTGGGGTGAGCCAATCCCTCTGGTACACTGTCCAAAATGTGGAACGGTACCTGTTCCTGAGAGCGAGCTTCCTCTGGAGCTTCCGAATGTCAAGACTTATCAGCCCACAGGTACGGGCGAATCTCCTTTGGCCGGAATCGACTCATGGGTCAACTGCAAGTGCCCGAAATGCGGAGGAGATGCCCGCCGTGAGACAAACACCATGCCTCAATGGGCAGGAAGCTGCTGGTACTATCTGCGCTATATTGATCCTCAGAACACAAAATGCTTTGCTGACAAGGCAAAAGAAAGCTACTGGATGCCGGTTGACTTGTATGTAGGTGGAGCCGAGCACGCAGTCCTTCACCTTCTCTACGCCCGCTTCTGGCACAAGGTTCTCTATGATTTGGGAGTCGTCTCGACAAAAGAGCCTTTCCAGCGCCTTATCAACCAGGGAATGATTACATCATTCGCATTCCAGAGAAAAACAAAGTCTCTCGTCGCAGTCGATGCTGTAGAGGAGCGGGACGGAAAGTTCTTCGCTAAGGATGACGGAGAGGAACTTGAGCGGGTTATCGCAAAGATGTCTAAATCTCTCAAGAATGTCGTTAATCCCGACGAGATGATCAAGACTTACGGAGCAGACAGCGTGCGCATGTATGAGATGTTCATGGGTCCTCTCACTGTAAGTAAGCCATGGAACACCCAGGGCTTGATTGGCGTTAACCGCTTCCTTGACAAAATCTGGAACCTCTCAGAAAAGCCATTGAACGACACTGACATCCGGGGAAAACTTGACAAAGACCTGGCTTCCCTCCGCAAGACTTATGCAAAGACGGTCAAAAAAGTCACCGATGACACAAACAACCTGGACTTCAACGTTGCAATTTCTCAGATGATGATTTTCGTGAACGAGGCAAGCAAGTTCGAGTCATTGCCGAGGGAAATGTGGGAAGGATTCGTCCTTCTTCTCGCTCCTTATGCACCCCACCTGGGCGAGGAACTCTGGGAAAAGCTGGGCCACAAAGAATCTTGCGCTTACGCAAAATGGCCGGAATTCAGCGAGGAGTTCTGCAAGGACGACACAAAAGAATTCCCGGTTATGATTAACGGAAAGCTCCGTGCCAAATTCGAGGCAGCTGCCGATACAGACAATGCGACCCTTGAGGCCATGGCAAAAGAAACAGAGGGCTTCAAAAAGTTCACTGAAGGAAAGACAGTCGCAAAGATCATCGTCGTTCCAGGTAAGCTCGTTAACGTCGTTGTGAAATAAACTGAAAACTGAAAGTTGAAAATTTTAACGGGACTTCGCTAGTCCCGTTTTTTTGTGCTTTATTAGTGAGAAGTGTGAAACAAAATTTTTAAACCACAGATTACACGGATGACACAGATTATTTTTTTTAATCTGTGAAATCTGTGTAATCTGTGGTTTCTTTTTTACATTCTGTATTTTTCCCAACACATTTATTTCTTGTTATATTTTCCAAACGCCCTTATAATAATTTTATAAGGAGGTGCTTATGGAAATTATTTACGGAAATGAAGTAACAGAAATTTCTAATCCAGGCGTTCTTTCACGAAAACTTTTGAACTTTGATAATTCTGCAAGTGAAAGAGTCTCGATTACAGAAGTCCATGTCGTTCCAGGTGCCAGCCAGCCACGACATACTCACAATTTTTCGGAACAAATTTGGTATGCATTACAAGGAAAAGGCAAAGTTCTCCTGCATGACAATCAGGAAATGGACTTTAAGGCCGGTGATGTAATCCGATTTGCTGAAAAAGATGTTCACGGCCTCTTTAACGACGGCCCGACTGAATTCGTCTATATTTCAGTCACCTCGCCGCCAGTCAAACGAGAAGTTATCAAGCAGTAGGCTTGTCCCGCTTCCAGAAGTCAATAAACTCCAGCATAAACTGCTGAATGTTGCTGAACCATTTTTTCTGGAAGCGGCAGGCCTCTTTTCCGATATAACGGAAGTGCCAGCATTCCCACATATAGCCGGTGACATCCTCGTAATCCTGAGGAAAGCTCAGGCTCCAGCCGTATTCAGAGGCGTGGTTGTAAACCCACTTTCCCATTATTGTGTCGCCCCAGTCGTCCGTTATTGATCCAAAATCGACCGCTGTTCCCAGCTGGTGCTGGCTTGTTCCAGGCCGGGCAGAATAACGCTCGGCAAGCTCCAGTCCGTCCTCTTTTACATAACGGTTAAAAAGACCTTCCTGATATTTATAGGAACGGTAAGTTGAGGATACCATCAGCTTGATTCCGTCAGCCAGGGCTGCCCTGGAAAGCTCTTCAAGAGAAGCATAGCTTTCCGGACGAAGGGAAAGGTCGTTGCGGCTCACATTCCACAATTCATTGTTTTTTACTGCCTTCAAGTCCCTGGGAACATAGTCAGAGCTTACGGAATGTTTTTTGTCTATTAAATAAAGCAGGTCAAGGTCATCATTACGGTGATTTTTTGACTCCTCATCTAGGACCTTATGCAAATCAGAAAGGAATTCCTCGGGATTTCCGTTAGGGATAGCATCCTTTGCCCGCTCGCTCATCAGGGCAAAAACCCGGCGGAGTTTGTCAATTTCCGGATTCGGGGTAGAAAGAGCAGACCGGGTAATCTCACTCAATTTCTGGGGAGCTTTTTCTGTCTGTGCCAGGGCGATTTTTTCCTTGCAGGAAAAGAACAAAAGGGAACAAAGTAAGCAAATAAAAATCTTTTTCATAATATTCAATGGGGGCGTTACGGGGTAGGGAACGACGGCGTAGCCGGCAAAACTTGCGAGGCAAGTTTTGAGTGAGTCTCGGTGAAGGCTGTGCCTGAACCGTGTCCCCGTAGAGGGGGTAGGTAACAATGGCTCTGCCATTGTTGCCGAGGGGGAGACTTCCCCCAGCAGGCCTTCCTTTTCTGCTTGTTTTACTGAACCTCCGTTACCGCATGGATAATATCGAATACATCATAAAAGCCTGTCTCTTCCAGGGAAGTTCGGGCAGTATTTGACGGGTTCATGATATAGAATTTATGGCCGCAATCCTCGCCGTCATTGAAGGTAGCCATGATAAGACCGACTCCGACCGAATCAATCTCTTCGATTCGTTCCAAATCGACCACAACATTGGACTTTTTGATTGTCTCGTCGAGTTTTTCAGCAAGCTCCGTGATTGTATATGTGTTCATTACGCCGGAAATCTCGAAAAGAACATAGTTTGCACCCTGTTTTTCGGTGATTGAAAGCTGTTCCATTTTATTTCTCCTGCTGTCTCAGCATTTTTAATGTGAAGATACTTACATCGTCGTCAAGTTCCTTGGTAAGGAAGTCGAGCAAGGTATTGTAAGAAGCCGAAATCATGTTCTGGGCGTTCATCTGCGTGTTTTCGATGATAGACTTCTGCAGGCGGTCTTTACCGAAAGCCTCACCACGGAGGGATTTAGAGTCCAAAACACCGTCGGTACAAGCAAAGAGAATGTCGCCAGGATTGAGCTTGACCTTCTTGACCTTGATATATGGAGAAATATCCTTTACGAAGCCAAGGACATGACCTTCACCCTGAATTTCCATGATGTTGTTGTATGCCCTGTTATAGAGGAAGAGGGCAGGAACCGCACAGTTAATATAGTAGACCGTGTCTTCCTTGAAATCAATAAGCGCAAAGACACCCTCGAAGAAGGTACCTCTCGGCAAATTGAAGCGGATGAACTGATTGATCTTTTCGACAAGCAGCTTGAAATCTTTTGTCTCCTGCAAGAAGGTTCGGATTACGGACTTAACGATAACCATGCTCATTGAGGCCGCAATACCCTTTCCGGAAAGGTCACCCATTACGAAGATATGCTTGTCCTCGCTGAGTTTGATAAGATCGATGAACTCACCGCCGATGTTGTGGGCGTGAACCATCATCATGCCTGAGTCGTAGCGTTTGTTCTTGATTGGATCAATGTTGCCCTGAATGGACTCGATGATCTGCTCTGACATTCGGATTTCCCGGTTGACGACACCGACGATGGACTCGTTACCGATGTTCTTCATGTAGTAGCCGAATACGAAGAAGTATGAGTAGAGCTTTGTGAAAACTTCCCGGTCATAAATGTTGTAGACGTTGCCACCGGCCTTCTGACCAAGGATAATTACACCCAGGATGTGACGGCCTTCGTTCAAGATGATGAAAGCGTCGGAACCTGTATCCTTGAAGAATTTAGAAATATCATCACGGGAATCCAGGTAGTAATAGCCCGTATCAAGGGCACTCTTGAATACGATTCGCCTGTTCTGGTTGAGCAAAGTATCGAAAAGTTTTGTTCGGGTTGAAATCACAATCTTTTTTTCTTCGGGCCTGTCGTAAACGGACTCAAGTTCTTCGGAACCGTTTTCGATGAGGATTCGCATGAAAGACATACCGATGTTTTTGGTGAAGATTGTCTGCATGTTTCTTACGATGTTTTCCGGGTCATCGGAGAAGTCGAAGTTTGAAAGGTCTTCCTCGAACAGGGCCTCATACCGCATGGAACGGAAACCCGAACGGCGGTTGAAGATTTTCATAATCTGGTAAGATGCGGCAACGACAAGAACAATCAGCATTGAAAGCAGGATATAGAAGGATATGCTCTGAGCCTGATTCCTTGACCACAAAACAGCAAATCCTAAACCAATGACGGTCGCAGGGAAGACATAACATACGATACCCTTAAGGAAGAAACCAATCAAAGAGAAAGCGTCGTACAAAAAGTCGATTACTGTCGCACGAACAACAATCCACTGGGCAAGAACAAAAGGAATAAGGAAAAGCGTTGAGAACATCGCTACACGGTCAGTCGCGATATGGATAAGACCAAGGGCTACCCATGCGCTGATGATAGAAAGACCGTTGAGGATTGCCTTCTGGTGATCAAGCCTGCCTTCTCGGTTCTCGGAACGAAGAAGCATAGTAAGGACTGAGAAGAAAGGCAGGACAAAGAAGATAATCACGCAATAGAAATTGAACCAGTTGTAGGGGAAAATAACTGAATATTCGTCCATGAAAAGAGAGATTGACTCAATTCGGAAACCAACGAAGTCAGTAACGACAACGCCCGTAAAGTGAAAGAATACCGCCCATGCGCACCATACGGCACCGGCGATTGAAAGGGCCTGTGCAATAAAAGGCCTCTCTACGGCCGGGTAGAAAATATTGTAAACGGCATAGTTGACCGAGTACATTCCGAAAAGAATGTAAGTCAGGTTTGCGAAGAAAGTGGTAAGTCTTTCAGGTGCTCCGATAGAAGAGAGAATCGTGAGACCCATTGAGCCACAGGCAAGCGCCAGAAAAACATTTAGCGAAATGACAGGGTTTTTGCCTTCATTACCGGTTTTGGCATCGACGAAAATTGCGAGCCAGGTCATAAACAAAGCAAAAGCGATATTAATAAATGCGTAAATCATCGACTACCTACCTCTGAACCTTTGCGACAAGCATTGTCAGGTCATCATGAAGCCTTGTATCGGCATTGTAGCTCATTACAAGATTTACGATGTCAGTGACGAAATCCTGAGGATCCTTTGATGCACTTGCCTTGATTGTATCAGTGAAAAGCTGAGTGTCGCCAAGCTCTACCTTGTCTTCGTTCATAACCTCTGAGACACCGTCTGATGCCATCATTATGAGGTCGCCTGAGAAAAGACGCTGCTCAGAGACCTGAACATCCCCCGGCTCAATCGGGATGATTCCTACGACCGAGCAGTTTGAAGAAAGCGACTTGATTCGATAACCATCAGGTGAGCGGGTTACAATGATTGGGTCAGACATGGAAGCGTTGACATAGGTAATCTTCATTTTTTCGGTGTCAACGATACCAATGAAAAGAACCGTGTACTTATCCTGAAGGTGCATACCCTTGATAGCCGCATCGACTGAAATAATCATGCCGACAAGGTCTTCTTTATTTTCCTTGATTTTTACGGTGTTCATTACCAATCCCATGACGAGGGCTGCAGCAAGACCTTTACCGGAAACATCGCCCAGCATGAGGAGTGTTTTGTTCTCATCGATTGGAAGAACTGTGTAATAGTCACCAGAAACATTGATAAGAGGACGGAAATATGCGCCCAGCTTGAGGTTCTTGATTTCAGGCATTTTTTTAGGAAGGAAGGAAACCTGTGCGTCAGCAAGCTGCTGCCATTCTGTCGAAAGCTCGGAAATTTCAGAAAGACTTGAGATGATTCGCGAACGGTTCTGGAATCGGACAAATTCCTCGAAAAGTTTTGAATAAATCTCACTGTCGAAAAGATATGTATAACGGTTGAAAATATAAAGATGCTCACCGTCACTGGCAAAGAAGAATCCCCGGGCATTTTTTCGCTTATTTACAAGGCCAAAAGATTCGCTGAGGAAGTTGATGGGATCATGCCAGTCAACTCCGTAGTTCTGCTCAAGTTTGTTGAGGATTGCCGGGTCAGAAGTGATTCTATTGGGGCTATTGTATAGAACATAGTTTGCGTTTCGGTCTACATAGAGAACTGCACAATCCGCCTCGACCTCAAGGATTTCGGAAACCGCATTGGTGAAGTCTTCAAGAGAATAACAGAAACGGAGCTTTTCAATGAATTTCGTAAGGAAAAGCGTAGCTCCTGTATCCATTGATTTTTTTTCGATTCGTCCACGGGCGTTCTCGAACAATGTGATACTGGTGAAAAGCAGGATAGCAAAAAGGAGAGCGGTAACGACAATCGGGAAGATGTTTGAATATGTCCTAAAGTCAGTAAGTTTTGTCTGCGGAGCAA
>CAMOEE010000139.1 GCA_946611835.1 uncultured Treponema sp.
GTCATTTTCCGAAAGGCTTATCCAATTTTCCTTGTTCGCATTCAGCGTCCCGACATCCATGTTTTGCGGAAGAAAGTTTATTCCGGTTTTTGATTTCAAATGCTCAAGGATATAAAATCCGCCGGCATCAATGTCACCGAAGTGTTTAAAGACTGTACCAGGATTCCGTCTTTCAACAAGTTTTATAAAATCCCTTTTCACCGAGTTGTGGAATCCGCCCAAATAAATCACAAGCTCGTTCGTCGCCTTGTATTTATGAAAGCTGGTAAGATTTTCAATCGTGATTACGGACGCACCCTTCAGTTCCACGGAGCAAAGAGATTTTAAAGTCTGAGTCGAAAGGGCAATGTCACCGGAGATTTTTTCGAGGTCGATTTTCTGTTCCGCAAAGACAAGGAGCCCGCACCCTTTTACCATTACATAGGTGGGCGTCTTTATAATGTTGTGCTCCTCCAAAACAGTTTCCTTGTCATCGTATTCGCCGTATTTATATAGAAGGGAACGCACCGGATTTTCAATCTCTTCAAGGCGTTTTGAATTGTTGAAAAGCTTTACGGAAAGTTCCCGGATAAAAATCTCCTCCTCATTTGAAAGCACTTCTTTTACGGCCAAAAGCAAATCAGCGTAATCCCCGTAATCCGCAAAGTCACCGCCGAAAAACTGGACAGATTTATTCAGTCTGAGTCTTTCTCTCTGCTCCTCAATATACAAATGCAGGGGCTTGTTTGATTCAAGGCTTCCTGAAATATTATCATATTGCGAAATATTTTCATATTTCTGCCAGATTTCCTTTAGCTTGGAATTCACATCGCTTTTTGGAGTCCTGCCTGTCTCCGCATAACACTCATCAAGGCAATCAAGATTCAAAGTGACTTTCCTGATTTTTCCGCTCCTCTCCTTTTGAAGCGTCACAAGATTTTTTTCTTCCAGCATCGTGCAAACCTGGTTCAGCTCTGTGTAAAAATCAAATGCAGAATCATCATCGTATTTGGGAAAAAGGTTTGACACATCTATGCTGAATGACTGCCTTACTTTGTTGTCGCCCATAAAGGTCTTGCTTTTTTCGTAGAGGTCAATGAGCGTGTTCAGGATTTTTGATTTTATTTTGTTCATTGCCTCAACCTTCTATTCCCCGTAATACTTGAAGTCTTCCACAAAGCTGATTGTGTCCTCCCGCATTACGGTCAAGACTGAATCCACGTTTTCCTCTATGTCCTGAATCTTTGGGCTTGGAGCTACAAGAATTGTCTGGAACTGAAGCTCGTTAAAAAATTTCATTATGGAAGAAATGCGCTGCTCATCCATGTTGTTGAAGGCTTCGTCCAAAAGCAAAAGACGCACGCAGTTGTTGCTCTTGTAGATGTTGTTCAGTGACGCGGCCATTATCACGTAGAAGGGAACCTGGGATTCTCCGCCGGAACTGCTCTTTGCCTTGGCAGAAAGACGCTGGACCGTTCCGTTGCTCTTGTGAATCTCAATGTCATAATCAAGATAAGTCCTGTAGTCGGTATACTCACGAACAGCGGCATCGCTTGAATCTCCCGACTTTATTTTATCGAACAGCTCCTCTATCTCTTCCTTGTACTGGCTTTCAAAATTGCTGGTAAAAAGTCCTTCACCTCCAACATTGTCATCCGCCATAATCATGTTGTAAAGGTTCCGCTTCTGGTTGTTGGGAGTGATGATGAACTTGTATGTGTCCTCGCCATAGTTTATGTCTTTTAGAGCTTTTTTTAGGTTGTCAAATTCATAGCGGGCACTTTCGATAGACTCCTTCATCTTGAAAAGGAACTCGTTCTTGAATATATCCTCGCACTTGTCGCGGGCAGAACGTATGGACTCCTCGTAATACACAATTTGAACGCCATTAAGTTTGTTGAACTGACTCTTGTATTGCTCAAAGCCTTCTGTGCCGGAAACAAAATCCTTTCCAAAAATCTGATTGTATTCCCCCTGCATCTGGTACAAGCCCTTAAATGTTTTTTCTCCATTTAAAAGGCGTGAAGCCCTGTTATCATAAACTGCCTTTTGCCGGTTATAGTTTTCCTTTGCTTCCTCAAGTGTGCGGTTCTTGCTAAGCTCGATATATTTTTCATTTGCCTCTTGATAAAGGAATGCGTTAAAATCCTGCTCATGAACAAGCTCCGCGTTTTTACTTTCAAGGTGGGAGACTAACTCTGCTCTTTCAGTTTCACAGTTGTTTATGGCATCGCTTAGGCTGCGCTCTTCTCCAACAAGGGAATCCTTTTTCCGGGAAAGTTCTCCTTCCTTCTTTTCCGCCTCGCTGATTTGATTCTGCAGCTGAATGATGTCCGGATTTTTTGTGATTTTTTCAAGGGCGGCTTTTTCTTCCTCAAGATGATTTTCCGTCTCCGAAAGCCTGTTGGGGCTTTCCATGTTCTGTCTTATCATCTCAAAGTTTACTGCGGAATATTTTTCTATCACTTTTGAATGCACATCGATTTTTTTCCTCAGGGAAGGAAGCTTTTCATTCAACTCCTTGTACTGAGTCCTTGCATTTTTGAGTTGGACTTCAATCGCGTCTTTTCCGATGTAGGGAGTTCCGTAAATCCTTGGATCAATTTTTCTTGAGACATAATTCTTGTAGATCATGCAGTCTTTTGTAATTGCCGAATCATAGTTTTCAAGCTCAGCAAGATTTTCACAGCATATAACCTGACCCAAAACATAATCGGCATAACGGCGGGCATAGCGGTTTTCGGTCTCAACAAAATGCGCGAGTGAATTTGAATCCGCTTCCACTTGGGGCAACTTTCTAAAATTGATGATTCCCTGGCTGTAGCTCTTTTTGTTTGCCTTGTAAATTTCCAGCGCAAGATTGTAATGCTCAGGCTCCACGACAAGATAAAAACGCTGTGTGTTCAAGTACCCCTCAATGGCATTTGTCCAGCTCTTGTCGGTAATTGAAAGAAGCTCTGCAAAAACATATACAGGAGAGTCTATCCCTTTTTCCGCAAATTCCTTTTTGATGCATTCACGAAGCCTCTCGGTTTCAGCAGGAAAATGGATTGTCTTTTCTTCAAGTGATTTTATCTCTGAGTCAAGTTCCGAAAGCTTTGTTGAAATTTCTTTTCTCTCCTGCTCAAGATGAAATTTCTCTTCCCGCACATTTTCCATTTCTGATGAGACAAAAGTTTCCGCCGCATAAATGACCTCCGCTTTTTTGCTCACGTCAGCATTTTCACCGATGACTTTGAAATCTTCTGCACTAAAAGGAATGTCTTTCAATTCCTGCATGAGAGACAAAAAGTTTTTAAGCTCATTGTAATACTTAAAAAGAAGTGCAAGCCTTTCCGTCTGATCTTTCTTTTCGGCTTCAAGTTTTTCAATCGACGACTCAAGGTTTGCCGTAAGTTTTTTGTAATCAGAACTTTCGTAAGTCTGATTGAGCTTCATGAGTTTTTCACGCACATTCTTGAGTTCGGTTTCAATTCCTTCCCGCTCAGAAACAAGCGACTTAATTTTCTGTTTGGAAATCTTAATCGTGGCATCACACTTTTCCATTTGATTTTTGAGAACGTCTTTTTCAATGATTTTTACAAGCAGATTGTTCACGCTCTGGTTGTGCTCATTCTCCTTTATCTCATCAAACCGCCTTATGATTTTCTCAAGCTCATCCCGCTCAAGCTTTGCCTTCCTCAATGTCTTTTCAAATTCATTCAGGACATCTATGCTTTCACGAAGGGACTGAACGTCTATATTTTTTTCCGTAAGGACATACTTATTGATAAAATCCTTGACGTTATCCACAGGACGAAATGCGAGTGCCTTTAAGAGAACCTCGAAAAACTTTTCCTCAAGATTTCCAAGCCGGTGACGGAGATTTTCCTTGTACTCCGACACAGTTTTTATGTAGCGGATTTTCTCCTCGCTCTTTCGGAATTCATCTGCCATTGCGGGTTTTTGGCTTCCGTCTTCTGCACCGACTAAAAATGAAAAATCATCAAGGCTACCGTTTTCTATGTACCATCTTTTTACAGGAGTCTCATTTTCATTTCCAGAAGTAACATGGACTCCAACCACAAAGTAGCGGCGTTCCTTTTCCTCATAAAACTCAAGGGCAACATTGCTGATTACAAGTCCTTCACGAAGATATGTCTTTTCCGTCGTGTCAATTTTGCAGCGGACATAACTCTTCAGGTCACGGTCGGAGTTTTCATTTGCGGCTTTGTTGAATTTCGTCGTGTTTCCAGTAAGCACCATCTGAATTGCATCAAGCACGGTGGATTTTCCCGCGGCATTTTCTCCGCTTATTAAAACAGAGCCACAGTCAATGGGAAAAGTCTCGTCACCAAAATACATCCAGTTTACAAGACGAACCCTATTCAGTTTCTTCGTCTGCATCGTCTGCATCATCCCCTCCTTCATAAGATTCAAGCCTTTCCTTTACGCTTTCATATAAGTGCGTTATTCCTTCATTGGGAATCGCAATCATTATGGAAGGATATATTTCAATTCTGGTTTCACCGTCCTTAATATCAGAGGTAAGATTTCTTATGAGATTGTAACGTTTGAAAAGAGCAAAAATTTCACGCTCACTGTTTTGATCCAGCTTCTGCTTGTTTTTGATTTTTAGGACATTGTATTTGTCACGGATGTCCTGAACGCTGACCGTAACTATGTCTCCGTCGGTGGAAAGGTCGTTTCGCTTTTCAAGGTAAAGAAGTTTTATGATTAAGAACATTATGCTCTGAAATTTCGTAAACTGGAGCCTGCCGGTGCCGTTCCTGTTTTTAATTGAAATCAGTCCAATATCCTCATCAATTCTTATGTCGTAACCAAGCATGTCAAAAAAGATGCAGAAGCTTTCCCTGTTGTCCTTGATGTAAATGTAATCCTGCCTCGTGTCCTCTTTCTTTTTGAGGATAAAACATCGGTTCAGGAGATTGTTGGCGGCGCGTGAAAATTTTTCTTTTTGGCTGCTTGAAGACGCGATTGGTTCCAGGGGCTCAAACATTTATAATTTTCCTCCTGCAATTTTCTTTTTAACTATCTCAAAGTCCATGAACTCAGCTTTGTTCGTGCGTACTCTGTTTGTTGTTCTTTTTACGCCGTAGTGCCTTGAGCTTTGCGCGAAGAGACGGATATAAATCAGAGTCTCAAAATCCTTCCTGTTTTCTATTTTAATCTCAGATGCAAGGAATGAATTGCGTGAGCCGAATCTTTCACTGACAAAATCTTCAATCTTTTTCCGGTAAATCCTCAGCTGCTGCCTGTCCTGCAAAAGTTTTTTCCTGAGCTCCTTTTCTTCCCTTGTCAAACTTTCAGCCGCTTGAATGGAAGCGACCGCATCATAGCTTTTCTTTTCGGGAACTTTCTTGACGGATTCTTCGCTAATGAATTTTTGGGAAAACACGTCGAACAAATCTCCGTCAAGTTCCTCATCATCATCTGAAAACTCGGAGAGGTAGCGTAAAATCGAATTGATTTTTCCCTCCTGATTTGTTCCGCTTGAAAGCTCAAACTTTGCCCGGGCAGCAGCATTTTTCATGTAGTGATTGTTCTTACGGTCAATGTCAGCGATTATCTTGTCAAGATTTTCAAACGCGCTTTTTACATCGACGATGATTTCCACTATCTTTTCCCTTGCAATGTCCTTGTTTTCCTCCTGCTCAATCTCCATGTAGCCGCTCACCAAATCGTTCATTATCTGCGGGGTTGAAAGCATCTTGTCCAGATTTATCTTTATGGACTGGCGGAAGCGGCCAACGTTCTCGCTGGTCTTAAGGCGGTAGAGCGATTTAGACACAATCTCATCGTTGTAAGTCGCGAAGAGTTCAAGCACCGCATTCAGCTCCTTGTTTTTGGTCTGCCGGTCGATGTGCTTTTTGATTGAAATGCTTAGTTTTTTCAGACTGGAAACAAGCTGTTCTGTGCTCGCCGCCACGTTTTTCAAAATGAACTGGTAGGGCTTTGAATACAATTCCTCGTTCTGCAACACCGCGTGAATCTGGGAAATCAGTCCCTGGTATTCAGTCTCCTCGTTTCTGATGACCTCATTCATCGTGCGGATAAAGGAAACGGCATTATCAGTCAAAAGGACATTCTGAACGTAATTTTTTTCATCCTCAAAATCAAGCCATCCGCAGTTTTTAAGATAATTGATTGTCCCCTGTGCCTTGCTTCTGGCATCCTTTTCGAAATCCCCGTCGTCATCCCCAAAAGTGATTTCATCCGTCCGCGAATTGAAATACTCAGTGAGTGTCGTAACAATATTTTCCCTGTTCACACCATAAGAGATTTCTGATTTATATGAACTGTAGATTGCCAAAAGACAGTCCGCATACTGGTCCCTGTATCGGCTTACGAGCGGCTTGAAAAAATCCTGCGGCAATACGGAAAAAAGGTTCTTCATATCGATATTATACCAAAGAGGATTGTATCATATTCTGCAAAAAGTTTCATCTACTTTCACTGTTGTAGGATGAGGCAGACTTTATTTCAACCATACTTAAATTGGTGTGTAAAACGGAACAAAATGCAAGTTGAAGTTGCGATTTGTACCAAAAATCCAAATCATATCACTTCCTTACACTTTCAGAACCTCTTTCCATTCATCTTCTTTAAATCCCGTACAGACTGTATCGTCCGTTACAAGCAGGGGGCGTTTAACAAGCATACCGTCACTTGCCAAAAGTTTAAACTGCTCGTCCTCGCTCATAGCCGGGAGTTTTGCGGAAAGTTCCATCTCGCGGTAAAGGATTCCGCTGGTGTTAAAAAACTTTTTAAGCGGAAGTCCGGATTT
>CAMOEE010000140.1 GCA_946611835.1 uncultured Treponema sp.
GTTCCGCAACGGCTTCGCCGCCCCTACAATCCCTAGCGCAAAAAAATCTAAAAGCCTTTGAACTTACCGGCAAGTTTTGCGAGGTCGCCTAAGCCACCAAGACCGCCCATTCCTCCAGCTCCACCCATGCCGCCCAGCTGCTGCATGAGTTTGGCCTGCATTCCACGGTTTCGGCTGAGTTTTTTCATGGTGAGCTTTGTTTTCTCAAACTGCTTGATGAGCTTGTTCACTTCGGCAACGCTTGTCCCGCTTCCGGCTGCGATTCGCTTACGGCGTGCAGGACCAATGATAAGGTGATTTGCCCGCTCTTTTTTTGTCATGGACTGGATGATTGCCTTCTGATGGGCGATCCCGCTCATGTCAAGCTTGCTTTCGTCAATCTGACCGGCAAGCCCTGGAATCATATCCATGATTGATGAGAGGCTTCCCATTTTGCCTACATTCTCGAACTGAGAGAGCATGTCATCGAGGGTGAACTCGTTCCTTGCCATCTTCTGCTCAAGTTTCTTTGCCTCTTCAATGTCAACAGTTTCCTGAGCTTTTTCGACCAGAGAAACGATATCGCCCATACCAAGGATTCGGCTGGCGATTCGTTCAGGATGGAAAGGCTCAAAATCTTCTGTTTTTTCACCCGTACCGATGAACAAAATCGGCTTGTCAGTAATTGACTTGAGGGAAAGGGCCGCACCACCCCGGGCGTCAGAGTCAAATTTTGTGAGGATAACGCCGGAAAGACCAAGCTGCTCGTCAAATGATTTTGCGATTTCTACGGCATTCTGACCTGTCATCGAGTCGGCGACTAAAATCGTCTCTACAGGGTCAACTGCCTTTTTGACATCAACAAGCTCTTTCATCATTGATTCGTCAATCTGCAGGCGACCAGCCGTATCAACGATGATTGTATCTATTCCGTTCTTTTTTGCGTAAGAGATTGCGTTTTTAGCGACTTTGACGGCATCCTTTGCACCCTCTTCAAGATAGACTGGAATGCCGATTTTTTCACCAAGCTGTTTGAGCTGCTCAACAGCCGCAGGGCGAACAAGGTCACAGGCCACGAGAAGAGGTTTTCGGCCGTTCTTGGCAAGGCGGGCTGCGAGCTTGTGGGCTGCAGTAGTCTTACCAGCACCCTGGAGACCAAGGAGCAAAATTACAGACTGGGTATCAGGCCCTTTGAGGTTTAAATCAACCTTTGTGTCACCCAAAAGCTTTACGATACGGTCGTAAATGATTTTTGTGAACTGCTGGCCCGGATCTACGGCACGAAGAACTTTCTCGCCCTTAGCTTCTTCGATTGTGGCATTTACGAAGCGGCGGACAACCCGCAGGTTTACATCCGCTTCGAGAAGGGCCATCTTAATCTGCTCGACGGTCTCTTCGATATTTTTTTCGGTGATTTTTGACTTACCGCTCACCGAACGCATTATGTCACTGAAAGTATTGGTGATTTTCTCTAACATTTTTATCCTCTGTCATTCCGAATGATTTTCGGAAATCCTACTCCTCGCTGGCAATCTGACCGGGTGTCATAAGCTCCTGAAGCAAGGCCATAGGTTCGATTTCTTTGTTAAGGATTCGGTAAAGGCCGTCACAGATAGTGAGCTTGAGGTTATGTTCCTCCGCAATCTGGTGCACGAACTTACATGCGACAGCACCTTCTGACAAATATCCGATTTCACCGATTCGGGCAATCAGGTCATCAAGGTTCTTGAATTTTGAAAGAATGTCAGTTTTGATTATATCCTGACCAAAGCGGCGGTTTCGTCCGTATTTTGAGCGGCAGGTTACATCAAGGTCACCGACACCAGCAATTGAGGTAAATGTCTCCGCATGAGTTGCTCCCATCGCAAAACCAATCTGCTGAATTTCGTTGAGACCGGCCGCAAGCAGAAGGCTCTCTGAGTTGTCACCAAAGATGTCGGAATGCTCGCTCACAGCATCAAGTGCACCATAAACGACTGCAATTACATTTTTTGCGGCAGCACAAATCTGAACGCCGACAACATCAAGGGAAGAATAAGCCATAAGTCCAGGAACTCTGAGCAATTCACGGAATTTAATGGAATTGAGGGCGTGCTCGCTTGCGGCAATAAGGCCGGTGAGCTTACCCATAGCAACTTCCTCGGCATGGCTTGGACCTGAAATGTAGACAAGAGCACCCTTGTAGCTTTCCGGCAAGACCTCTTCCAGTGTCTCAAGGATAAGGCGCGGACCCTTCTCAGAAGCGACGAAACCCTTTGTAAGAACACCGATTACAGTCTCTCCGTTTTTAATTGAAGGAACATTCGCAATCTGTTTTGCAGTGCTCGCAATAAAAAGAGACGGAGAAGCCAGAATAAGATATTCTTTTCCGTCAGCGACTTCTTCGATATTGATGGAAGCCGTGAGATTTTCTGATAAAGGAAATCCCGGTAAATAGCGTTTGTTCTCATGGTCGTTATTGATGCCGTCTACGACATCCTGTTCTCGTGCCCAAATCTGAACTTTGTGACCGCCACGAGCAATAGCCTGAGCGAGGCCTGAACCCCACGCACCAGCACCAATTACGCCTACATTCTTCTGTTTCATTATTATCCTCTATAATCTAGAACCAGCAAGCTGCCTCGTCCTTCCAATCTATAAGCTCTTCCGGTTTGAAAAAAAGATTTATTTCGCGTTCTGCGCTCTCGTCAGAGTCAGAAGCATGAATGATATTATGATTTGTATGCGAGCAGAAATCACCCCTGATTGTTCCAGGAAGTGCCTCGCTGGGTTTTGTCGCTCCAACTACCTTACGCACAAGCTGAACGCAGTCCTCGTTGTCAAGCTGCCAGACCATAGCAACTACAGGTGCGCTGGTGATATAAGAAACAAGCCCGTCATAGAAAGATTTGCCTTTATGCTCTGCATAATGCTTAGAGGCAAGTTCCTGTGAAATATTCATGAGTTTGAGACCGACTAATTTTAAACCTTTATTTTCGAGGCGTGTGATAACCTCACCGACAAGCCTGCGGTTAAGAACACCAGGCTTACACATAGCAAAACATCTTGTCATAGTTTATCAGTATACACTAACTCCTGGAGTTTAGCAATCTTTTCTCCACGGCATCAATAGTATCGTCCGGAGTGCTGGCACCGGCAGTGATCCCGACTTTCTCAAGCTCAAAGAAATCAGCAGGAATTTCTTCAGGAGTCTCGATGAGAACGGCTTTTCTGCAGAGTTTTTCAGCCGTAGCAAAAAGACGGTTGGTATTGGCACTGTTCTTTCCGCCTATTACCACTACCCCGTCAACAAGAGAGCATAGGTCTTTGAGCGCATTCTGCCTCTCATGGGTCGCAGGACAAATAGAGGAGACAATCTCAGCCTGAGGAAGAGAAGACTTCAGCTCCTTTTGAAGGGAATCAAAAGTCTTTATGCTGAATGTGGTCTGCGAAAGAAGCACGATTTTAGAATCAGAGGAAAGAAGTTTTTTTTGGGAAAGAGAGAATATTTCATTCTTTAGCTCATCGACATCCTTTATCAGAATGAAGTTGAATTCCTTTTCTGCCTCTAAGGCAGCTTTTCTCGCATAACCTTCGATTCCGATGACCTCACCGTGGTTCTTGTCACCGGCAAAGAAAATCACGAAACCTTTTTTTGCATATTCAGCTGCGGTTTTCTGGCTTTTCGTTACGAGAGGACAGGTCGCATTTACGACATTCACGCCCTTTTCACGGATTTCGTTTTCTGTCTCAGGAGGAACTCCGTGAGCACGGATTATCACAGTGTCATTTGGATTCAAAAGAGGAATTTTGGTTTCAAGAAGAATCTTTAAATTACGCTGGGCAAGCTTATTCAAGGCTACAGGATTATGAATCAGCGGCCCCAGCGTGTAAACCTGACCACCCTTATTTTCTTCAAGAGCCTTCTCTGCCGCAAGAACGGCCCGGCGAACGCCCGCACAAAACCCAAGAATTTTTGCCCGAATTATTTCCATGAGATGAGTATATCAGAAAACATCTTTCTGTGCGAGACAGTGCTAGAAGAGGCTTGGCTGAGGCTCCCTGTAATGGCTCTGGACAAAATTAACGAAATCTTCCTCGATGAGTGGCCGTGAATAAAAATAGCCCTGAACCTGATCGCAGTTAATCGAGCGCAGAAAATTTCTCTGGGCCTCTGTCTCAACACCCTCGAAAACAGTTTTTTTCTCAAGGTTACGGCTCAAATCAATAAGACTCTTGATGAATTTTGCGGATTTTTTCTCCATCTCCCCCTTATTGTTAATCGATGAAAGCAGGAATTCCCGGTCAAACTTCAGCACATCGACGGGGACCTTGCTGAGCATATTGAGGGAACTTTCACCGCTTCCAAAATCATCCATCGCCACAGTGAAGCCCTCTTCGTGCAGGGAATTAGTAATAGCACAGAGAGTATCCCTGTCCATGACGGAGCGTTCGATTATCTCAACCTGAATAAGATTAGGAGGAATCTCATATTTTTTGAACAGGCGCATGAATTCCGCCATGAATTTCTCCGGATGATTGTGATTACGGCTCATGTTCACTGAAACAGGCACCACATGATGACCGGACTTAATCTGCTCGTCAAGGAATTTGAAAACCTTGTCATATACATAAAAATCAAGCTTGACGATAAAACCATTTCTCTCGAAAAGGGGAATGAATTTATCAGGGTAAATCATACCCAGCTTTGGATTGTTCCAGCGGACAAGGGCTTCTGCCCCAACCACCGAATCATCCTCAAGAAGGACTTTTGGCTGATACATAACGAAGAATTCCTGATTTTCCAGAGCATCCTTCATGTTATGCTCCAGGGTCTGTTCCTCGTTTACCTTCCACAAAAGGCGGGGATTATACACCCCGTAAGGAAGGAGCATGCTGTTCTTCATCATGCTTTTTGCAAAGGAAGCCTGCCCGATTAAATCCCTTATCGTGACCTGAGGATTATGAGACGGCTTTGCGAATGTTATGCCAAATTTCGGGAAGAAAGGAATGTCATACTCACGGATTTGCTCAGCAAGAAGATAGGTCTGCCCCTTAAAAATATTCATCGCCTCCCGGACATCCTGAATCCGTAAGAGACAGGTGAAATGATCCGCAAAACCATGACAGATAATGCCCTTGTATTCCTGAGTAACCTTATTAAGCAAAGTTGAGAAGAAATAAATCATCTTGTCGGCTTCTTCTTCGCCATAATTCTGATTTATGAATTTAAAGCCGCGGATGTCAGCCTCAATCAGCATAAAGCGTGCTTTGGAATACTTATTCATGATTTTTGCAGCTTCTTTTTCAAATTTTTGTCTTGTCCAGAGTTTTGTGAGCGGATCGTAAATCGCATCGATGAGCTGATTCTTGTAGAAATAGTCAGAAATCAATGTATCCAGAAAAAGAAGGAGAACAAGGGCCACAAGCGAAACCATAATCGCCATGAATTTAAGTGAATTGTACTTTGTATGAACGGCCTCAAAATACTTCTTCGGGAAGCCCACTGAAAGTGTCCAGCCGCAGTTTTTGATTCTGGCATAGAAGAGGTCTATCGGCTCCCCAAGATGGTTTTCCGTCTCGACATAACCGTTTCCTTCTTTTGCGGTGACATCAGAAGTAACATTTTTGTATTTTTCGGATTTAGGGATAAAGACCTTTCCGATGTAATTATCATCCGGATGCATGAGAACCTTTCCAGAGCGGTCAAGAATGTAGGCTGTTCCGTAATCCCCGATCCTGATGTTTTTTGCGATTCTCCAGAGGCGGTTTATCTCGATATAGGCGCATAAAATACCTTTGAGCCTGCCATCTTTTCCAAAATAAGGTTTTTCGATACAGAACACAGGAGTATCCGACAATTCCGAATCGAACATATCACTGACATAATAACTTGCGATTCTGAAATTATCAGGAGAAATGTAAGGCTTATTTTTGAGGTCGATTATATCCCCCTGCGAAAAATATCCAGTCAAATTCGAATCAACATAGAAAACCGAAGCGAAATCCTGGGTCAAGAATTTAAAATTATCAATAATCCACTTCTGAATCTCTTTGGGGTTATCTTCCTCGAACAATTCCTCGTTAAAGATTGAAGAAAGATATGTGTGATAATTCTCGAGATAATACTGAATTCCAACTGAATAGCCCTGTAATACCTGAGCACAATTATCAAGATAACGCTTTTCGGTAGCGGCCAGAGCCTTGTTCATGATAATGCCGCTGAAGAAAGAAAGAATCAGCATGATAAGACCGCTGACAGCAAGGGTTGAGAAAAACTTTAATTTTTTAGGGCTAAACTTTCGCTTTGGCTTACAAAGCATATATATAATAATAGCACGGTTAGCAAAAAATAGAAACGAAATTTTTAGATAAAATAAAGATTTGTAAAAAAGGCAAAAAAAAATCCCCAAACAAAAGAGTTTGAGGATTTCTCAGGAGACTTTTCCTGATTATGCATTTAGCATTGCTTAGTCAAGGTTTTCAGATTCTTCTGATGGAGTGAACTGACTGATGTTTGAATTAGCGGCGATTGTCGAAAACTTCTGGTTCTTTCGTACAGAGAGGATAAATGCACCTGCGATGAAGATAGAAGAATAACAGCCAGAAATCAAACCTACAGTGAGTGCCAGAGAGAAGTCATGGATTGTTCCCGTTGTGAAGAAGAAGAGTGCCAGGACTGCGAACAATGTCGTGAGCGTCGTGATGATTGAACGGCTCAATGTTGATGAAAGAGCTGAGTTCAAAATTTCTTTGAATGTCTTTGCCTCGACAACCTTGATGTCGCTTCGAACACGGTCAA
>CAMOEE010000141.1 GCA_946611835.1 uncultured Treponema sp.
CTTCATTTGAGGCCGACGCAAAATACCGGAAGCCTGCTCTCTCGGGCGGCTCAAAGTCGGATTCACTTTTGATGGATGGCGGTAAGGAAACCCGCACGACGCAAAAACCGGCGGACACTGCGGCATGGGATTCTATCCGTGAGCAGGAAGACCGTCATCAGGAAAAGAGCGGCTTCCCCAAACTGGGCGACATCAAAAAACTCTGGCAAGCATATTCGGAGAGTTGAAAACGGAAAGTGGAAAGTGGAAAATTGGGGGCTACCTGCTTCGCAGGTCGGGCTTTGCGTGGTTCCGCTGTCGCTTCATTGCCTGACGGCAACGCTTCGCGCCACTCCAATCCCTAGCCCGAAAAAAATAGACTATGACGAATTTAAAATATACACCCGAAGAACCGATTGCGGCGATTGCGACAGCTCTTGCTCCCGCTGCGCTGGGAATCGTCCGGTGTTCGGGAAAAAACAGCATTGAACTTCTCTCAAAGGTCTTTTCGAGGCCAAAGGCTCTGCTTGAGGCCCCGGGAAACACAATCGTCTACGGCTGGATTTTGCAAACGGAAAACGGAAAACGGAAAACGGAAAGTTTTGGCTCTTGCGAATCTGAGCAGAATCAGCTTTCAACTTTCAATTTTCAACTTTCAACTCGAATTGATGAAGTCCTTGTTTCTGTCTTCCGTGGGCCGAAGTCGTTTACAGGCGAGGATATGGTTGAAATTTCCTGTCATGGCGGTGTCCATGTCGTGCAGACCATTTATAATCTTCTATTAAATAGTGGTTTCCGGGCTGCGGAGAGGGGAGAATTTACATTCAGGGCCTACATCAACGGAAAGGCTGATTTGACCAAAGCGGAGGCTGTCCGTGAGATTATTGACTCTAAGACGGATGCAAGCCAGAGCCGTGCCGCCGGTCGTCTTGCCGGAAACCTTTATGAGACAATTGACGGCGTTAAAAAACATATAATCGACACTCTTGCTGCAATTGAGGTTGAGATTGAGTACCCGGAGGACGAGGAGACGATTGCGGATTCCTTTGATTCTTCGGAACTTAAAAAGGCCGAGTCTGTCCTTGAAGAACTTGCCCTGTCCTGGAAGAGCGAGAAAATCTATCAGGACGGGGCCAGGGTGGTTCTTTGCGGCAGAACCAATGCCGGAAAATCATCCTTGTTCAATGCCCTTTTGAAGGAAGACCGGGCTATTGTCAGCGACATCGAGGGGACCACCCGGGACTTCATCGAAAGCTGGATAGATTTTTCCGGGATTCCGGCCCGACTTTTCGACACGGCAGGTCTTCGCAAGACGAGCGATGTGATTGAGGCTGTCGGAGTTGAGCGGACAAAAGACCTGAGCGAAGAGGCTGACCTGATTTTATACCTCGTGGATTCAAAATCAGGCTTAAGCGAAGATGACCAGTCTTTCATAAAGCAGCATACAGAAATCCCTCTTATTCTTGTTTGGAACAAATGTGATGTTGTGGCAGAAAACGTCCAGAATGGCGGAAAGTCAAGCCTTATTGATTCCAGTTTGACCATTCCCCAGGTAAGCATTTCCGCCAAAAAAGGAATCGGCCTGGGAGATTTGAGTGAGGCTGTGTGCGCTTCACTTTCTTCCAGCGGAAGTTCTGAGCGCAGTTCGACAGGCCTTGGCTCTGAGCGGCAGAAAGTCTCTGTTGAGCGGGCCCTGGAATGTGTAAGGCATGCCCTTTCTTTGAGTGATGACTATGCACTGGACGCGGTGGTTCAGGATCTGGAGGATTCTCTGGACGCTCTTGGTGAAGTGACCGGCGATGTTACTCCGGATGATGTCCTTGGTTCAATATTCGCAAATTTCTGTGTCGGTAAGTAAGCCTTTTCCAATAAGAATAAGAACATGAGTTGCGAAATCGCTTTTTGTTTGCTAGAATAGAATAAATACAGTAAGAGGAACCGTATCGTGAGTATACTTAAAAAATCCCGCAAGTTTCTGGCATCTCTTGCTTGTGCCGCATGCATATTTTCTGCTTCCGCACAGGTTTCAGAGGAAATCAGCGACACTTACAAAAGAATCGACATGGCAATAGCCGCAAGATCTTCCGATTCTATCTCAAAAATTCTTTCTGAGAACAAGTCATCTCCCAATTATAAGATGATTGAGAATTACACTCTCAAGAAGACTCGCCAGCTCATAATTACGGATAACCTTGAATTCGCAAGGCAGACATCCCTTGCTGTAATCGACAACAATATCGAGAATTTTGATGCCGTCGAATTGTATTCTTATATCGATAAGGCAATCTTAAACCAGCAGGCTGCAAATCTCGCCGCAGAGAATCGCCGCAGGCTCGAAGAAGAGCGGATAGCGGCACGCAACGCAAAGTCCAAGCAGCAGCTGGCTAACCGTGGCAACTATCAGCTGGTCAACACGGCCTCAGGTCAGGAAGTCTATGTCAACGAGCAGCAGGCCTCATTCTCTTCATGGATTTGGACTGTCAAACTCGGACTTGCTGATTTCGTATATCAAAAAATAACTGATCCTGATTATTCGAGCCTTAAATACGGCCTAGCTTTCGGGGCAAACATTTTCCGTCCATCAGAAAGGTTTGTCATTGGTGCCGATATCTTTGCAGACGCTCATATCGTCACTTTCTCAACCGAAGGCGGCATAGATCAAGGCGAGTCAGGCTCAGCCAGTGCAAAAGAAGAAAAACCTCAGGAATTCTTCATTTCGGGCAGGTTTGTTCCGGAGTTTGCTTTCTCTGATTTGAGCAAACATCTCTTCTTCCGTGCCGGAGTTTCTGCCCACATGCTGGCATCAAATGACAGGGACAGAACAGGCACTACGGAGACTTTTGTTTCTCCTGTCGTGGGTCTGGCACTGGACAACATCAATCTTGGAGAGGCTGTCATTCGTCTTTTCTATGATTATGATTTAGGGCATCTTGCATACGAACCAATCAAAACTGCCATGGAATTCGGAGGCTCAATCCTTCTTCCTATGGCTGTAAACGACAAAACAAAGGTCGGAATAGAACTTGGGGCACAAAATCTTCTTATGATGAAGGATGCTGGCGGAGTAGAGAATCGAGCAAAAATTACATTTGCAATTGGAGTTGGAAATGTCACAAAATAAAAAAATTACAAAAAAATCCTTGTTGTTTGTCCTTCTTTGCGTTTTTGCAGCAGGACTTGTTTTTGCACAGTCTGGTACGGCAGATTTGACCAAGCGTTTTCTTCAGCGCGCAGATGATCAGTATTCGGAAATGCAGTATGAAGATGCATTCAAAACAATCAATGGTGCGCTCAAACTTTCTGAGCGTGATGAGATTCCAGGTAATGTCTATCTTCTTGCAACACAAATTTACACTAAGCTGTTGGAAAAAATGACAAAAACAAAGAATTTCGCACTTTACAATGATGTCGTGATGAATCTCCAGACCTATCCGAAGATTTCAGATGACCCGCAGGTTCAGAAGTATGTGCGAATGATTCAGCAGATGCAGGCTGACATGAAGGACGAGGCTCGGGATGCAAAAAACCGTGAGATGATGGAAAGTATTTCCGCACAGACTCAGGCCAACAATGAAGAGATGGTCAAGACAATCACCCAGAGTCAGCAGGAAAATCAAAAAGAGCTGCTAAAGGGGGTTACTGATACCCTGACAACTACCATTGATACTATGGATCAGCGTGCCGATGCCCGCTCAAAGGAACAGCATGCGGATAATAAACGGATGATAGCTATCATCGCAGTTGGTGCAGCTATTATTTTTGTAATCATTTTCCTTCTTGTTTTCCTTGCGATGCGTGCTTCGGCCAGGGCTTCGGCAATACAGGCAGAACAGCTTGATTCAACTCTCAAACTTATCGCCGGCATGCAGCAGACCAACAACCAGCTTCTTCTTGGCGGCGTGACTGACCTTACAGGAGTGGGCGGCCTTAAATCTGCAGGAAGTTCTCGCTGGGGCGTTGACGCTCTCCCTGCTCCGGAAATGAGTGAGGAAGAAAAAGCAGAGCTCAAGCAGCTCGTGATTGACTGCGAAAAACTCGGAAGCGAAATCGATGCCGTCACAAAACGAAAGAACAACTCAAAGAATGTCAGCGAGCTTGTCTATAAGCTTGCAATGCAGCTTGGCTTGAACCAGAATTCTTCAATGATTTATTTTGCGGCCGCAATGGTTTACGATGCCGGTTTCCTTGCTGTTCCAGAGGACTTGCTTGAGGCAGAAAGTCTTACCGACGAGCAGAGAATGCAGCTTCGCGAGCATGTTGATCAGTATGAGCAGTACCTTGGTTTCGTACCTCGAAAATACTGGCAGATTTTCAAAGAGGCTGCCCTCTATCACCATGAGAATACTGACGGAAGCGGTTACAAGGGGCTTATGGGGCCTGATATTCCGCAGATTGCTCGCCTCATTCATGTTGCCGAAAGTTACAACTCGCTTATCAGCCGCCGAAACTACAAGCAGATTATGGATAAGGAAACGGCAATTCAGGAACTTGAGTCAAAGCCAAATCTTTACGATGTTGATGTAGTTAAGGTTTTGGATTCGATAGTTTAATACAATCTACAAAATTTCTTCAGCCCATGCAATTTTCTGCATGGGTATTCTTTTTTTAAAGAAAATTGTATAATAATGCACTTATTTTAAAAGGAAAAATTTATGTGTGGAATTGTTGGTTATGTTGGCTCAAGGCAGGCAACCCCTGTTCTTATTAACGGTTTAAAAAAGCTTGAATACAGGGGCTATGACTCGGCTGGCGTTGCAGTTTTGTCAGAAGATTCTGATGAAATCCTTGTGCGAAAATCAAAGGGCGCACTCAAATTCCTCGTCGAGAAAATCACTGACCAGGTTGTAAAAACTTCTCAGGACATGAGCGATGAAGAGGCTGAAAAGCGCCTGACTGAGCTTATCGAAAAAACAGGTTCCATCGTAAAGGGAAATGTCGGTATCGGACATACTCGCTGGGCAACCCACGGTGAGCCGAGCGACCTCAATTCTCATCCCCACACAAATGTAAGCGGAACGATTGCCGTAGTTCACAACGGAATCATCGAAAACTATGCCAAGCTCAAGGCCTGGCTTCAGGATCAGGGCGTCGTTTTTAAGAGCCAGACCGACACTGAGGTTATCGCCCATTTAATCAACTACTTCTACGAAAAAACAGGCGAAATCTTCAAGGCGGTTCTTGAAACCCTCCATCGCCTCGAAGGAAGCTATGCCCTGGGTGTCCTCTGCACGAAATTCCCTGACAGACTGATTGCAGCCCGAAAGGAAAGCCCTCTTATTGTTGGTCTTGGCAAGGGTGAGAATTTCATTGCTTCTGATGTTCCGGCTGTCCTTGAATACACCCGTGATGTCTACTATCTCAACCAGAACGAGCTGGCTGTCCTTTATAATGACCATGTTGACCTTTTCGATGGAGAAGGCAACAAACTTGTTCGCGAGCCTTCTCATGTCGAGTGGGATATGGCAAGCGCCGAAAAGGGCGGTTATGCCCACTTTATGCTCAAGGAAATCCATGAGCAGCCAAAAGCCTTCACTGATACCCTTCGTCCCCGTCTTGTTTTTGAGGGTGACAGGCCTTCTGATATTCAGTTTGACGAGGTTGATTTTGGTCAGGACTGGAAGGAAGCCGGCCGAATCGTAATCACTGCCTGTGGTACGGCCTATCATGCCGGAGTTGTCGCAAAATATGCCTTCGAAAAGTTTGCCCGCATCCCGGTTACCGTCGATGTCGCCTCAGAATTCCGCTACCGAAATCCGATTCTCAATAAAAATGACATTTTCATCGTAATCTCTCAGTCTGGTGAGACAGCGGATACCCTGGCAGCCCTGCGCCTTGCAAAAGAGGCCGGAGCCAAAGTAATCGCTATCACTAACTGCGTAGGCTCAACCGTAAGCCGGGAAGCTGACGAAGTAATTTACACCTGGGCAGGCCCGGAAATTGCCGTTGCCTCAACCAAGGCTTACACGACTCAGCTCATGTGCCTCTATCTTCTTGCAATCAAAATGGGTAAGGAAAGGGGAATCATTTCAGCCGAAAATTACAAAAAACTTCTTTCTGAGATTTCCACAATCCCGGAAAAAGCACAGGAAATCGTTGACAATCAGGCTGAAATCCAGAAGTTTGCAAGCCAGCAGTTCAATAAATCAAAGATTTTCTATATTGGCCGCCTGTTCGACTCAGCTTCCTCCCTTGAAAGCGCCCTTAAGCTTAAGGAAGTCAGCTACATGCACTGCGAGGCTTTTGCGGCCGGCGAGCTTAAGCACGGCCCGATTGCCCTGATTGACAAGGACACTCTCGTTGTCGCAATCGCAACTGAGCCAGAGCTTTACGAAAAACTTGCCTCAAACATAGTCGAGGTTAAGAGCCGTGGGGCCGTAACAATGGCAATCACCCTGGACAAAAAAGGCGCCTTCAACAATTGCTGTGACTCGGTAATCACGATTCCGGACACAAATCCGGCCCTTGCTTCAATGCTTTCGATTATTCCGGCCCAGCTTTTCGCCTACTACTGCTCGATTCTCCGTGGCAATGACCCGGACAAACCGAGAAACCTTGCAAAATCAGTAACGGTGGAGTAATTTTGACATGAATTACATCCATGTAATTCATGTTCGTTCGAGAAAATTCTGTTCACCTTGCGGCAAACAGAATTTTCTCTCTTTGCTAAAAACCGGTCTCCTTGCCGGTTTTTTTGATGGAGTTTTTATGCGAATTTTATGTCTTGGCGACAGTATTATGCAGTACAATGATTTTTCGACC
>CAMOEE010000142.1 GCA_946611835.1 uncultured Treponema sp.
ATTCCTGCAAAAATATTGATTTTTGATACTGAATATGATTTTTGTGCAAGATAAGTTTTGTAAAGTGGTCCTGTGATTCCATCTTCAAGTAAATCCAAATGCAATTCCCAATTTTCTTGCCAATGTTTTGAAGCTTTGCTCGTAAGATACCAAGAGAAACTGAAAAATAATCCTAGCAAACAGAGAATTATAAGCGGAAGTTTTCCATGTTGTTTTTCATATAAATCTTTCAGCACATTGAAATAGGCGATGTAAATCACTGTGATAAACGCCCAAAAATACGCAGCTCTATGCCAGAATAAGCCAATCTCAAATTTTCGAATATCACTTGCTACATTGTAGGCAGTGAGATGTTTTGAGCCTTGTAAGCCATCCAACAATTCAACGGGTATTGTAATCGTTTTGTGGTCATTGTCTTTATCAGAATCTTTTACTGTAATTTCAAAAGATTTTTGACCTTTGTTATCTTCTGGAAGTTCCATAGAGTTTTTGTATATTTCTTGGGTAACAAATTCTCTGTGCCACTTAAAGTTTGTCATATTTTTATCGCTCCTATGATATTTTTCATCAATATTAATCAGAATCCATATTGTTCCAATTTACATAAGGTTCAAAAAAAATGAATTCAGGTGAGTTACTTGCATTAGCACAGCTTATAATATTTTGTACTAATTTCTCGTATTTCAAAGAACTACTTTTATTATTTTTGTTCATAAGAACTTCTGTCGATGTTGTTTCTTCTTTAAGATTTCTTAATCTTTCTAATGCTTTTATGGCATCATCATTTTGAGCTTTTGAGGCCTTTTCATAATACTCCTGAGCTTTTTTTAGACTTTTTCGTGTTCCTTCACCTTTTTCATACATTTGACCAAGGGTAAAATGTATAGAGCCATCATGATCGTAGTTTAAAACTCTATTAGTTTTGAACAATTTAAATGCAAGACTAAAATCTTGCTCCACCCCCTCGCCTTGATAGAACATTTTTGCAAGTTTAGTAAGGGCTGATTGGTCTCCATTTTTTCCAGCCTTTACATACCATTCAAATGCTTTTTGATAATCTTGCTCTACAGCCTCTCCTTCAAAATATAGATCACCCAAGCTGTCTTGTGCCGAACTGTTTCCTTGTGCAGCTGCCTTTTCATACCATTCAATAGCAGCTGCAATGTTCTGTACTGTTCCTTTTCCATCACGATAGCAAATACCAAGCCACCATTGAGCGTTTGCGAGACCTTGTTGAGCGGCTTTTTCGAATAACTGAAACGCAATTTCAGCATCATCTTGCATTAAAGCCAATTGAAATTGCCCTATAGCATCATCCTGTTCTGCAGCCTTCTCAAAGTATTCTTTTGCTTTTTTAGAATCTCCAAGTTGATATTTATATAAACAGCCAAGTTGTGATTGTGCTTCTGCATCTCCTTTATTTGCAGCTTTTGTGTACCAATAAACGGCTTTTTCGTAATCTTGTTTTACTCCTTCTCCCTCAGAATACATATACCCAAGATTATATTGTGCAGCTGTATCACCGTTTTCAGCTGCTTTTTCAAAATATTCCCGTGCTTTTTGAAAATCCTTTTCAACACCATGACCTTCTGCATATAATTCACCTAAACTGCACAATGCGTCGATGGAACCTTTTAAAGCGGCTTTTTCATACCATTCTTTTGCTTGTTTATAATCTTTGACAACCCCTTGACTTTCTTCATACATGGTTCCAACTAACCATTGTGCAAATGACTCTTGTGAAGAATTTTTAAACAACTCCAATGCTTTTTTATAATTTTTCTTTACGCCATTTCCTTCTAGATAAAGTAGACCTAGACTAATTCGTGCACGTATATCTCCTAAAGAAGCAGCTCTTTCGTAATATCTTTTTGCTTGTTTATATTCTTTACTATATTCGAAGGATAGACCTGTTAAATTTAGTATTTCTGCATCTGTATCATTTTCTAGATTTCTGAATTCATTGTACATATCTATGAGATTACCTATTGCATTGCTATCAAGAGAATTGATAGCTTTTTCATGTAATGAGTCTGCAATTTCCCTATTCTTTTCTATGCCATCACCTTTTCTATACATAAGGCTAAGGCATAATACAGCTCTAGGTTCATCCTGCTCTGCGGCATTAGTCCACCATTTGACAGCTTTTGAATAATTTTGCTTAACGCCTTTACCGCAGAAATACATTTTACCAACATCGAATTGTGACTCGGAATCACCTTGCTCAGCAGCTTTTTTATACCAGTAAGCAGCTTTTGTATAATTCTGTTCTACGCCTTGTCCATTTTCATACATGGCTCCAAGATTGTACTGAGCATTAACTTCTTCCTGTTCTGCAGCTTTCGCATACCAGTAAACAGCTTTTTCATAATCTTGTTCAATGCCTCGCCCATTGTCATACATGACACCAAGATTGTACTGTGCACTAGCATGGCCTTGTTCCGCAGCCTTTTCATACCAGTAGAACGCCTTTTCATAATTCTGCTCTATGCCTTGTCCATTGTCATACATGAAGCCAAGATGGCACTGAGCATTAACTTCTTCCTGTTCGGCAGCTTTCTTATACCAATAAACGGCTTTCTCATAGTCTTGTTTAACACCTCGTCCGTTTTTATACATGAAACCAAGATCGTTCTGTGCATTTGCATTACCTTGTTCAGCTGCTTTCTCATACCAGTAAGCTGCTTTTGCATAATCTTGTTCAACGCCTCCGCCGTTTTCATACATGACACCAAGATTAAATTGAGCATCTGACAATCCTTGCTCAGCACTTTTTGTAGTCCAATAAGCACCTTTTTCATAATCACGTTCTACACCTTGTCCTTTAGTATACATGCCTCCAAGATCGTTCTGTCCTATAGCATTTCCTTGCTCGGCAGCTTTTTCAGACCAAAAAAATGCTTTTCCATAATCCTGTTTCTGATAATAATTATAAGCGAGTTCAAGTTGAGCCTCGACATCCCCCTGTTCAGCCTTTTTAATCAATTCTTCGATATTCTTATCCATAAAAAATCATCTCCACTTGCAATCAAATTTGAAATACTCAAACCATTATACCACCGCATTCTCCAAAAAACAAAAACTTACTCACATATTCCCCTCCGTCTCTTTCATCAAATCCAGTGCCGTCTTCCCGTTCCTGCCTTGTACCGTCGTGTCGCAGCCCTCTTCGATCAGATAATACGCAATCGGCAATGTTTCCTTGTTCAGAGCAGCCCACATCAGCGGTGTGAGATTATATTGGTCTTTCATGTTCATATCTGCTCCATACTTAACAAGAAGTTTTACTTTTTCGAGGTTTTCACCATGTGTGGCCGAATGGAGAAGCGTGGAGCCATCTCTGGTTCGAATGTTTGGATTTGCACCGTTTTTCAAAAGTAATTCTGCGATTTCTAGTTTTTCGTATTCCAAAGCGAACATAAGTGGCGTAAAATATACAACACCGCTGATTTTATTGATATTTCTGCCCTTTTTGATGAGCGATAAAATTTTTTCGGTGTCGTCCTCTGCTATTGCCCAAAGATATTCACTTGGATAGGGGTAATAATTGATTTGAATCATTGCTACTTCGCCTTCCTTTAGGCCGTCGCTTTCGTCATCTTCATTATAACTCAAAATAGTCACTCCATACTTTCCGTGTCTTCTAAAATCATAGACGGGTTTTGCATCTTCAATCTCAGTTTCGCCGATGAAAATTCCTTTGGACGCTCCTTGCACCGGGAAATTTTTTGTTGGTTTTGCAAAAATTCTCAAATAATCCACAAAACCGTTCTGCTTACGATGTGAATAAGCAATAAGACCAAAATCATTCCATTTGCAGACTCTGTAAGATTCGTTATCTTTGTCAAATCCCCTGAAATTTGGCTCACCTAAAATTCTGACTAAATCAGAAAGCCTGAACCTCACAGGAAGATGCTGACCTTTCAGATAGATTTTCCCGTCACGAGTGATACTGATTCCTTCGTTTATGATTTTTTGTAAGCGTTGCACAGTTTTTTTTGTTTCAACCACTGCGTATAATTCTGCAATCGATGTATAGTCTTTGCTACAAATTGTTTCTCCAGTCTGATACTTAAAAAGAGTTGCCGAGACTGCTGAGTTGTAGAAAAACTCCTTTCCTAGTTCGAATGCGATTTGTTTTGCAAGTGACATTTCATGTCTCATACAGATGAATGTAATGACTGGAGCATTCATTGTTTCTGAGACATATTTTAGCCCAATCAAACGATGAGTTCCTTTTTCATCCGTAACAAGACAATCTGAATCTTTGATTTTTTCACGCAGGGAATGCTTGTTTGTGACTGGAAGTGAGAAAGGCTTTCGATAAAGCTGAAGAAATTTGTTCATAATCGCACCCACTTATACTTAGGAAACTTCATTATAATACTGAATATAATGCACTTATGTTCCCAAGTCACGGGAATAAAAAAAACAGGCCCGCATTTGACTCTTGAATCAAACACAGAACCTGCTTCTGAAGATTTTTCTAGAAGGAAATCTCGAAAAACTTCAGTTTTACGAGATAACTTTGAAAATGCGATTTATCTGCTCAGGCTTGCCAGCGGCACACAGCTTGGTGATGTGGTCGCGTTTTCAATGCGGGCAAATTCTTCCATGAGGCGTTTCTGCTCGCTGGTAAGATGTGTCGGAATCTGCACGATGATTTTGACATACAAATCACCCTTGCGGCCTTCGGCATAGGGAACGCCCTCACCCTTGATTTTGTAGAGCTTTCCGTTCGTTGTTCCTGCAGGCAAAGCGAATTTGATTTTTTTGCCATCCAAAGAAGTGATGTCAAGGGTAACGCCCAAAGCTGCCTGTGCGAATGTGACCGGGACTGCACAATACAAGTCACGGCCGTCTCGCTCGAAGTACTCGTGCTGCTCAACATGAAGCATTACGATTAAATCGCCGGCTGGTCCTCCGTTCGGGCCTACATCGCCCATGCGGGGAATTGCGATTCTTTTTCCGTCATCAACGCCGGCTGGAATCGTAAGCGACACTTTCTTTGTGACAGTCTCGTAACCGCTTCCACGGCATTTTGAACACGGTTTGTCAACCCTGGTTCCCTCGCCGCCACAAGCAGGACATGTCTGCTGAACCGCAAAGAATCCTGCCTGTCGTCTGACCTGACCGCTTCCGCCACAAGTCGGACATGCCTTTCTTTTTGCGCCTTTCGCACCGCCTGTTCCGTGGCACTCTGTACAAGCCTCGTTGTGCTGAAAAGTGATTTCGGCTTTTGTACCGTAAACTGCGTCCTTGAAGGAAATATTGAGGTCATAGCGGAGGCTCTGTCCTTGCTGTGGAGCATTCGGGTCTCTTCTGCGTGAAGAGCGGCCGCCGCCAAAAATGTTGTCGAAAATGTCCGAGAAGCCGCCGGCTCCGCCACCCATTCCGCCGAAAATATCCGAGAAGTCGTGGAAAGCTCGTGAGCCGCCGAAACCGCCCTGGAATGGATTTCCGCCACCGCCACCCATTCCGTCAAGACCTGCGAAACCATACTGGTCATAGAGCGGTCGTTTCTGGTCATCAGAAAGAACTTCGTAAGCCTCCGTGGCTTCCTTAAACTTTTCCTCCGCCTCCTTATTACCCGGATTTCGATCAGGGTGATATTTGACGGCCAGCTTTCGGTAAGCCTTTTTGATTTCTTCTTCCGTAGCGTTTTTCTGAATTCCTAAAACTTCGTAATAATCTCTTTTCCCAGCCATGGTCATTTTCCATTAAATTTTTAACCACAGATTACACAGATGTCACAGATTAGGAATTTTTATATGAAGAAGCCATTCGTACGAAATTGAAGGATTTTTCATAAAACACAACTTTTAATCTGTTTAATGAATGTAAACTGTGGTTTTTAATTTTGGACACGCATTAACATTGTCCAGTGATTGTTTCGAAGATGGGCATCAGCAATGTGCAATCTACCACTGCTCATTGCTAACTGCTCATTTCTAATTTATTAATGTACCTCGTACTCTACGTCGTCGGCACTGCCTTTGTCGAACTTGCTTCCGCCATTAGCATTGTCAGCGTTTCCGGCATTTGCTCCTGCATCGGCTCCTGGCTGTGCACCGGCAGCAGCACCCTGAGCCCCCTGCTGCTTGTAGACTTCCTCGGCAATTTTGTAAGAAGCGTTCTTCAAAGCCTCTGTTTTTGCCTTGATGTCATCTGTGTTGTTTCCTTCGATTGCCTTTTTGAGGGCTGCAACTGCGTCTTCGATTGCCTGTTTGTCGGCACCGCTGATTTTATCGCCGAGCTCTTTCATGCTCTTTTCTGTCTGGTAAACAAGGCTGTCTGCCTCATTCTTGACATCGATTGCCTCACGCTGTTTTTTGTCTGCCTCTGCGTTTGCCTCAGCATCTTTTACCATGCGGTTGATTTCTTCTTCGCTCAAGCCGCTTGATGAAGTAATCTGGATGTGCTGCTCTTTGCCTGTTCCCAGGTCTTTTGCGCTAACATGAACGATACCGTTTGCATCGATATCGAATGTAACTTCAATCTGTGGAACACCACGAGGAGCTGCCGGAATACCCACCAGGTCAAAGT
>CAMOEE010000143.1 GCA_946611835.1 uncultured Treponema sp.
GACCATCTTCAATGTTGAGGCCTTTGAGAGACTCTTCTAATTGTGTCTGGATTGCTCCCTGCTGAGATTCATCCTTTTCCACTTCCATCTGTTCCATAAGTAGTTCTACCTTTATTTCTGAATTTTGCTTAATATTATCTCACAAACTTTGTCAATAGTCAACTCTGAAGTATCGATATAGAAGGCATCTTCAGCCCTTTTAAGAGCGCCTTCCTTTTTGTTGCGGTCGATTTCATCACGTTTGATGATTGCGGCCTTAACTTCCTCAAGAGTCATGTTCGACACACCCTGGTCAAAACGACGCTGGGCCTGAACATCAATAGAAGCGTCAAGGTAGAATTTGTAGTCGGCATTGGGGAATACAACAGTTGTCATGTCCCGGCCCTCACAGATGATATCGAGATGACCGGTAATTTCACGCATTCTCTCATTGACCAGATGACGAATTTCTACGATGGAAGAAACCTGTGCCACCCGTGTCGAAACAGCATCATCGTGCAAATGAGCCTCGACATCCTTTCCGTTTAAAATAAGATGGGAATTCTCGTAGTCAAGTTCCTGCTTTTTGCAGAAATCAAGCACAGCCTTCTCATCAGAAAGTTCAATGCCGCTTTCGTTCAGGGCCATCGTGAGCGCGCGGTAAAAACTTCCGCTGTTCAGATAAGTAATGCCCAGTTTTTTTGCAATCAGCGATGCGATTGTTGACTTTCCGGTTCCGGCTGGCCCGTCCATAGCGATAATCATAAAATACCTTCCTAGAATTTATTAGCCTAATCAAAAAAACTGCTCTCGGCGGAACATGCCAGTAATCCCCGCGGTGAACAAGTTCAAGCGGGGATTCTGTCATAACCAAACGAGCACGACAACGAAAGTGCTCGCCGTCTACGCTTGTTTTTTTGCATTTTCTAAACAATGTATGGAAGTTATTTTATTTCAGCATAATTATTTTTACAAGTGATTAAGGCAGAATCAGCAAGTAATTATATAATCTGGATGAGCGTTGTTCCCAAAAAGAATACCAGGAAAGTAACGGTGAATGTGTACAAAAGAATAGCTTTCATTTTCATGTTCTCCTTAGACACCGCCATTGGAGGCGGTTACATTTATTTATACGAAGAACATTTCAAAAAGGCTAAAAATTTTTGCAATTTTTTTTTAATTTTTACACAAATTCAGAAGGTCTTTTACTTCGGTCTGAGTCAAATCCCGGAATTCGCCAGGCTTCATTTCCCCCAGCTCCACATTTCCGATTCGGACACGGCAGAGATTACGGATTGCTACCCCTGCATTTTCGAAAACACGGCGAATCTCACGGTTTTTGCCCTCGACAAGGACAACACGCATTTTATGGGAATTAATTTCCTCTGCATCCTTTGCCTTGTAAAAAACACCATCGACCCGAATTCCATGCTTAAAATCCTCGGCAAGGAAGCGGGGCAAGGGAAGGGAGCTTTCTACGATATATTCTTTTTCGATTTCTGCGCTGGGATGGCTCAGGCGGGCCGCAAAATCACCATCATTGGTGAAAATCAAGGCACCGTGACTGAACATATCGAGGCGGCCGACATTGTAAAGACGCTCGCTGTATTTTTCTTTGAGCAAATCAACCGCACAAGGCCTGCCCTTTTCGTCAGACTGACTGCAAACGACCCCCAGGGGCTTATACAAAAGGACATATCGCTTCTGTTCTTCGAGGGAAACAGGCTTTCCGTCAAGGGTTATTTTATCCTTTGAGCTGACCTTTGTCCCAAGCCCGGTGACAATGACTCCGTTAACGGCAACCCGTCCGTCCAGAATGATTTTTTCGGATGCACGGCGGCTTGCGACACCAGAATGTGCGAGAAAAACCTGAAGTCTGACTTCTTCTTTTGAATTGGAAATTGAATTATCGGGCAAGTACGAACCTCTCATTTTCTTTTTCGTCCAGCTGCGGCAGTTCCGCAATTGAATTGAGGCGGAAGAACTTAAGGAATTCTTTTGTGGTTCCGAATTCCACAGGGCGACCAGGTGTGTCACGGCGGCCGACTTCCTTGATAAGCTGGCGCTCAATCAAAAGACGAATCATGTTGTCCGGGGAAACGCCTCGCAAAGCCTCG
Organism: uncultured Treponema sp.; assembly: GCA_946611835.1. Classification (GTDB taxonomy): domain Bacteria; phylum Spirochaetota; class Spirochaetia; order Treponematales; family Treponemataceae; genus Treponema_D. The sequence continues at coordinate 2,097 of CAMOEE010000143.1, forward strand.
ATTTCAGCACGAGTTATCGGCTGTTTGTATGCGATAATCGAGAGGACTTCGAGTGCCGAGCGGGAAAGCTTGCCCTCGTTCTTGTTACCGTACTTTTCCTTGAGAGTTTCCCAGTAGTCTTTTTTAGGGGTGAGAGCGAAACCTCCGGTAATCAACGAAAGTTCCACCCCGGAATTTGGTAGCGTGTATTTTTCTTTTAAGATTTCAATACATTCGTTAACGACATCGACAGAAAGCTGGGTGCTGGCAGAAATAGCCTCAAGGGTAAGCGGCTCATTTTCCAGAAACAAAACCGCCTCAACAAGCCCGGCTTCTTTTTCAAGATTAATATCCATAAGCAGGGCATATTATAAAAAAAAGTCAGCTTTTAAACAAGCATTCTATGAAAAGAGAGGGCTGCAAAAGGAAAAAAAGGAAAACTCGCCGGTTAAACTCATTTAAAATGAGGAGACTCATCCCTTTTTTCTCGCTTTGGCTCTGTACCAATTTGGTTTTTTCTCAGCCATAATGAGTTTATGACTGACTATCAGGGAAACTTCATACAAAAAATGAAGTTTTACAGAAAACAGGCGGGATTAACCCAGGCTCAACTTGCTGAACTTTGCGATGTATCAAATGGAACTATTGGCAACATTGAATGCGGAAAAACAAAACCGTCTTTCGACCTGATTATTGATATTGCCCTTGCTATGCACATTCAACCGGCAGATCTTTTTAAAGCCGAAAGCCTTCCATATTTTAGGGAAGAAGGGCTGACGAATTCTCAGTTTGAAATCGTAAGGGAAAGGCTGGACACGGCTCTTCATGAGGCTGTGTCGAAAACCCTTTCAGATATCAAATTCAAAATAGACCACACCTGAAATCAATCCTTTTACTTCCATATAAAATCCAGCATGGTGATATCATCAAACTGCTCGGCCTCACCGACAAATTTATCTATTGAGGCTCGCACGGACTTAAGCGTTTCTGGAGAATCAAGGTTCTCGGTACCCTTCATCGCCTCAAGAAGCCTTTCCTCGCCGAAAAGTTCCTCGGAAAAATCAGTGGCCTCAGTAACTCCGTCCGTGTAAACGAAAATCCGGTCCCCCTTTTCAAGGGTAATACTGTGTTCCTTGTAATGCAGGCCTTCCATTCCGCCAAGAACGAAATTCGGCTTTGTTTTCACGAAAGAAAAGTTACCATCATGATAAAGTACAGGATAAGGATGCCCGGCGTTCACGAACCTAAGCTCCCCGGTGCTGAATGTGAGGATTCCAAGCCAGCATGTGACGAAAAGACCTGTTTCGTTACCGTTGCAAAGCTGGTTGTTCGTAATCTCAAAGATTTCCGACGGTGAAAGTCCCTGAGCCGCATGAGAAGAAAGAAGTGTCTTTGCGATAACCATGAAAAGTGCGGCCGGAACTCCCTTGCCTGAGACATCGCCCACAACAAGCATGAGGTGGTCGCTGTCGAGAAGAAGGTAATCAAAAAGGTCGCCGCCAACTTCCTTTGCAGGATCCATCTTGGCGAAAAGGTCAAAGTCCTTGCGGGCCGGGAAAGGTGGATAAGCTTTTGGGAGCATGTCGCTCTGGATTTTTGTCGCTACATTAAGCTCAGTGCTGATTCTTTCTTTTTCGGCGGTGACTTTTGTAAGTTCAGTGATATAGCGGTTGATTTTTCCGCTCATTTCCTCGACAGAATTAGACAGGCTTCCGATTTCATCATGGTTCCTGATTTTACTAAGCATTCCCGAAAGCTCATTGTGCTCGGAGAAATAAATCGTCTCGTTCTTAATCATAAGAATGGGCCGGATAACCATTCTCCAGAGAACGGCCCCGTAAATCAGGATGAAGACAAGCGTTACAAAAAGTGCGACGACACTGATTTTTTTGAAATACAGGGCCTGAAGAATCAAAAGCTCGTCGATTGACTTTTTGACAGTGAGCATGGCGACGATATTGTTGTACTCGTCGCGAATTGGAATCGCAGAGCTTACCGTTCCTGTCGTATGCCCCTTCTCGTCACTTCTAAGCTTGATTTCACTGTAACTTCGGCCAAGCTGTATAAGGCGCTTCACATTAACGATTGACGGGCGTTCCCAAACCAAAAGGGATTCGCTTCCATAAACCGGGAATTTCTTCTCGTTGTCAATGATGTGGGCGTTTATCGCATGAAAGATGTAAGTCTGGGTATCATAGCGGACGGCATCCGGAGAAGTGACTGAAATACTGTCCAAATCAGCGATATTTGTAATTTCGGTCAGTTTTCCATTTATTTCGCTCCACTTAAGGTCGATTGTGTGATTTTTTATGTAGGTTTTCATGTCATCGCCGGACACATAAGAGGAGGCGATGTAAGCGAACTGGGTCGTCATCTCCTTGTACTGATCGACGAAGGTTTTTGAAAAATGCCTGTATCCCATGTATGTGATGATTGAGCATAAAAGGGCGGCGAAAGCGATTGAGGCCGAAAGAATTTTTACAGAAAGCGGCGATATTCGCCTTTTAGGTTTCTTTTCTTCCATATTTGATTATTCCACTTTGACGGTTTTTAGGATTTCAGACACTTTTGCGCGGTCCTTGTATGTGGCCGCTACCTTGATTTTCCCGGAGATGATGTCCGAGCGAATGGAACTGAGGCGTTTAACAACATCATCTTTTAAGTCAGGATTTGTGGTCGTAAAACCGACTCCATTTTCCTTGAGCCCGATTATGACGCTGCCGCCAGTGAACGTTCCCTTTTCGACATGATTCATACCGGCGAGAATTGCTATATCGATATTCTTGACCATTGATGTAAGGACAGCGGATTTACCGACTCCAAAAATTCCCTCCTCGTATTGATCGGAATCAACTCCGATTGCCCAGACATTTTTACCTGTTTTTCGGTGGGCGACCGCCTGGGCGATTGTGCCGTTACCGGAAGCTCCCGCAGCCGAATACACGGCGTAAACTCCGGCATCATACCATTCTTTTGTCGTCTTAGCGGCAAGTTCTGGTTTTTCCCAGTCGTTTACATAGTGAACAAGAATCTGAGAATCCGGGAGAATATAGCGGACTCCCTGGATAAAACCTGCCTCAAAATCGGCTATAATATCGCTTTCAATGCCTCCGATAAAACCAAAGGCGGGATACTGAATATCATCTTTTTTGGCACAAAGAGCGGCAGCCGCTCCCACAAGGAAAGAGCCCTCTTCGGATGCAAAAAGATAGTTGCTGACATTGGGATAACCATAGTAATTGCTGTCGATACAAAGATATTTCTGTTCCGGGAAAACAGGAGCTATATACTGTATAGAGCCGGAAAAAAGAAAACTCGTGATGATTATAAGGTCAGGATGCCCCTCAGATATTTGCCGAAGGGTACTTGTCCTCTGTTCTGGTTCCGGACAGGGAATAATATCGTAAAGAGTGCCGAAATATTTCTCGTTGCCCCATTCCTCGTTATAAAATTGAAGAATTCCCTGCCAGGCTTTGGCATTATAAGACTTGTCATTGATACCATTTCCGTCAGTAAGAAGCTTGACTGTTAGACCAGGCTCTTTTGAGCAGGAAAAAAACAAGATAATCGGCAGAATAAAAATGCAAAAGAGTTTTTTTGTCTTCATAGGCTGAAGACATTATATCATGATTTTTTATTTTCTGCTATTTTTCAAGCCAATTTTCAATCTTTTGACGGACTTCTTCGTCAGGAATCAGGCCCGCTACGCTCAAGATTTTCGCCTTCTTCATCATAGTCCTGGCCTCTTCCTCGCTGATTCCACGGCTCTGCATGTAGAAAAGCTCGTCGGCACCAAGTCGTCCCAAAGTTGAGCCATGAGTTCCTGCTACATTTTCCTCGTCACAGAGAATCATAGGAATTGACTTATTGACTGCGCTCCTGCTCATGAGCAAAGTTTCTTCCTGCTCGTCGCCGGTGGCATCCGTACAGCCCCGCTTAAAGTCAATCGTTCCACGGTAAACTTTGAGAGCCGCTTCCCCGACGACGCCCTTGACAATCATTTTTGTATCAGATTTTGCGCCGTGATGATTCACGACATAATTCATGTCGAGAATCTGGCCCTTTTCCGTGATGTAGGCCGTGTCGCTCTTAAATTTTGACTCGTAGCCCTTAAGCTCGTTTTTGACCTGGGCGTAAACTTTACTTCCGCCAAGCTCAATTTGCGTGACTTCAATTTTTGCGCTGTCATCGCACTCGCCTGTCGTGTCGTCAATCTGAACATAATTTGAGCCGAGGAGCTGAACTTTGACAAGGTGAATCTTTGAATAGGGCCGGGCCACAAGTTTTGTTTTTATAGAAGAAAAACCGCCGGCATCCTGAGCAGAAGTGTAGTCCATAATCACGGTGATTTCTGCATTTTCTTCAGCCGTAATGACCTG
>CAMOEE010000144.1 GCA_946611835.1 uncultured Treponema sp.
TTGGGAACGGCTCATGTTTCCAAAGAAAGCTGTGATGAAGTTAAGGCGGCGATTGCCGAAAAAAAGCCGGACTGTGTTGCGATTGAGCTTGATGAGCAGCGATATGCTTCTCTGAATGACAGTGAGGCATGGAAAAACCTTGATATAATCAAAGTCCTCAAAGAAAAAAAAGGATTTTTGCTTCTGGCGAACCTTGTGCTTTCCAGCTTTCAGAAGAGGATGGGGGCGAATGTCGGCGTAAAACCGGGTGACGAGATGAGGGCCGGAATTGAGGCGGCAAGAGAACTTTCGATTCCCTGTGAGATGGTTGACCGCCCGATTCAGACGACACTACGCCGGGCCTGGGCAAAAAACTCAGGTTACGGGAAGATTAAGCTCCTTTCGGCTCTGCTTGCCAGTGCGGCGACAAAAGAGGAGGTTAGCGGGGAGGAAATCGAGAACCTCAAAAACAAAAGCGAGATGGACGGAATGATGGCTGAGCTTTCTGACTTCATGCCGGGTGTTAAAAAAGTTTTGATTGACGAGCGTGATTTTTATCTTGCGGCACATATATGGGAGGCCGTTCAAAAAGAAGGGCGAAAAAGCGTGATTGCGGTTCTTGGAGCCGGTCACTTGCCGGGCGTACAGGCTCATCTTGAGAAAATTGCGGCCGGAGAAGAAAATACTGACACCGAAGAAATCAGCTCTATTCCGCCGAAGAAAGCTGGCGCTAAGATAATCGGCTGGGCAATTCCTGTGATTATAGTTGGCCTTATTGCTGCGGGTTTCGTTTTCGGCGGCATGAAAAAGGGCGCTGACCTGCTTGGTGCCTGGGTAATCTGGAACGCTCTTCTTGCGGGAATCGGCGCTTTGATTGCGGGCGGACATCCCCTTACTGTTTTGATGGCGGCGGTGGGCGCTCCCTTTACTTCACTTTGTCCTCTTGTAGGTGTGGGAATGTTCGCAGGAATCGTTCAGGCTTTTGTCTGCAAGCCTAAGGTTTGTGACATGGAAAGCGTGATGGATGATGTTTCGAGCTTAAAAGGCTTTTATAAAAACCGCCTGCTCCGGGTACTTCTCGTCTTCTTCCTTTCGAGCATCGGAAGCTCAATCGGAACTTTTGTCGGCGGTTCTTCGATTGTGGTGAGCATCGTTTCATTCTTCAAGGGCTTATTTAATTAACCGAAGGGTGGGAATTTCCTGAAACTTATCCTTGTTTTTCACATTTCAATCAAGTATAATTTTGCATACTAATGAAATGGGCAATTCTCACTCTTGAAGATTTTCATTTTCTCAAAAACTGCGTGCTTTCTGCAAATCTGGAAGGCAGCGATTCATCCCTGGTGAATATTTTTATCCTTCAAAAAAAATACGACACGAAGACTGCCATTGAGGGCGGATATCTGTTCAGGTATTACACTGGTGCCGAAAATCGTACGGGCTACGGCTTTCCTCTAAAGCTTTGTGACCAGAAACTTCCGGAAGACGAACGAAACCACAGTCTTCACGATGCCCTTTCTTTCATTATTGATGACGCTAAAGAAAATGGCCGGGAACTGAAATTCTGCCTGCTCACACAAAAGCAAAAAGAATTGCTTGATTCATGCCTGAGGTCTGATTTTAGTATTGCACTTGACTGGCAGACAAATCGTGACGACTGCGACTACATTTATGAAAGACAGAAACTCGCGGCCCTCCAGGGAAAAACTTACCACAAAAAAAAGAATCATGTTTCCCGCTTTTTGAGGAATTACGAAGGAAACTGGGAATTCCGTTCGCTTAACCTGTGCTCAATTTCGGATGATATGATTTTCGTTGCCCATAAATGGCTTGAAGAACATCTTGCGGATTCTGAGATGAGTGAAGAGGAACGGCATATCCTTGTGCTTGAGCATGAGATGATAAAAATTGCCCTCCAGAACAAAGATGATTTCGCCCTTGATGGCGGAGTTTTGTACACGAGTGGGCAGCCTGTCGCCATGACGCTTGCCTCCCGCATCTCCGAAAAAATGCTGGATGTTCATTTTGAAAAATGTCTTTCCGGGGCCGCTTCGGCAGGCGCTTATGCCGCAATAAACTGGTGCTTTGCGAACTCCTGTGATAGTTACGAATTTTTGAATCGTGAGGAAGACATGGGCGTAGAGGGCTTAAGAAAAGCCAAACTTTCATATCATCCTGACATTCTTCTGGAGAAGTTTTACTCATGCTAAAATCAATTTTGTCTGCCGAAGATTGTGCGGCCTGTCGCTTCTGCTGTTCCTTCAGGCGAAAAAGTCTTTGGGAGACACCTCTCTTTGACAAGGCTACAAAAGAAAAACTCGAAAAAAAATTCCCGGAAGCAAGGTTCAAAAAAGCGGGCAGCGAAAGCTATACGGTCGATTTGCTTCATCTTTACAAAACAAACGACAGCGAGGAAGAGGCTGCCTGTCCCTTCCTTTCAGAAAAGGGCTGCGTCCTTTCGGTCGATGAAAAGCCTTTTGACTGTTCAATATGGCCTCTCCGCCCAACAAAAATTGACGGCAAAATCCGTGTGATGCTGGAAAATACCTGCCCCGCAATTTCAAAACAGCCGCTTCAAAATGTAAAGAAGCTGGTTGAATCAGGGCTTGGTGAAAAAATCATCACCTATGCAGAAAAAAATCCCGATGTGATAAAAGAATTTCATTCTGAATTTTTTATTATATAACATAAAATTATGCTGTCTTTAATGAAATGTTAATTTTTTTCCGCTAAAATTATTGGCATGAAAAAAGTCAGTCTGATGACGATTCTTTCTTTCCTTCTCTCTTTTTATCTTTCGGCTGAGGCCAACCTTCACACGCTGTTGTTCGGCTATCTAAAAAATGACTTGTCACTTCAAAAATACACTCTCACCGCCCAGCTAAAGGCTCTTTCTTATGATTCGACAAAAGTCTCAAACGGAATAGAACTTACGCTATCGACAGGAAGTGTGAAAATTCAGTCTTCTTCTGATGGAACGAAATATACTTTCACACCTTCGGCTTCTCTTGAGATACCCCAGCTCAACGACACGACTATTTCCGCAAGCCTTCCTTTGTCAAAGAAAACCGGCTACAACATCGACAGTGAGAACGGAACCTATCTGGACAACGGAAGCATTGAAATCAGCACCGGGATTATTACATCAGCTCCGCTGGAACGAAAAGTCAGCCTGCTTGAAGCGGAGAGAGCCTATATCGAGGCAGAACGGGCCGCTCAAAATCAGGCTTTGACCGTTGAAAATGCCTTTTATACCAATCTGAAAACTATCTATACTTATGCACAGAAAGTTCTGACGGCAAAAGATGACTTGTATGACGACGAGCTTGCTTTGAGGGTTCTTGAAGTTCAGGGATACAGCAAGACCAGCTCTTCATACCGCACGAAGTATTTGAAATGTCAGAGCGATAAAAGAACCGTAGCTGAGAATTTACGAAAACTAGAAAGAGGGACGGCAGTTTTTGCCTCAAAATGCGGGGCAGACTACAAAAGAATCTTTACCCCGGAAAATATTTCATCTTCAGAAACGGAAGAACTTGAAAAAAAAGCCTACGAGAGTGTAATGGAATTCTTGCCCAAGGATATTCCTGGCGTTGAGATGGAAGATGTTCTTTCTTACAAGGCTGAAGATTACACAGAAACGGAGAGTGCGGTCTGGTCAAAATACATCAGCGACCTGAAGCGAAAGACTGACTACAAGCTGGAGCTGGGGGCTTATGCCGGCTACACTTTCAACGAATCAACATCAAAATACGACACTGTTGACGGCGGTCTTACTTTTGACTGGTGGGGAATCAAGGCTAGTGCCGGGCTTTCTGTTCCAACGGGGAAAAATATCTTTCCTTTGAGCGGAAGTAGCAGCGGGACTGCCTCAAAATCCCCTGTCTACACTTTTTCGCTTACTTTGACCCCGAACACATGGCGGCTGGCCTCAATCGACAAAAAACAGGATGCCATTAACGGGCAAATTGACGAAATTGCGGTCAAAACGGCGGCAGATGATTACGACACTGCGCTTCTGGAAAAACTAACCGAGCGAAGTGACCTTGCCTGGAGCGAAAAATCCTATGCTGACGAGTATGACATGTATTCCCAGCTTGAATACGACATGGATAAATGGCTTTCTCAGGGAAGCGTGACGGAGAGTGACTATCTTGATGCGGCAAATAACCGTGACAATGCCCGCCTGAACATTCTGATTAACGCAGTTGAGAAAATTATTTACAATAACAATGTGAAAATGATGTTCGTACGAACTGAAAGTGGAAAACTGAAAACGGAAAGTTGAAAACGGAAAACTGAAAGTGGAAAGAGGAAATATGAAAATAAAATTTACTAAAAAAAGGAAGATTGTTCTCGGGGTGGTTCTGGGGCTTGTTGCTCTTATCGTGGTTCTGAAAGTTTTCCGGTATGTGGCGGATAAGTCGGCAAGCAAGGCTCAGACGACTTACATTGTACGCAAAGAGACTTACGAAAATGTGATTCAGATTGCGGGAACCGTTTCGGCTGCAAAATCCCAGACCCTGCAATCCCTCAACGACGGAACGGTCGTGGGCGTTTACAAAAAAGAAGGTGATTTAGTTAAGGCCGGTGATTTGATTGTTCAGCTTGACGATACCGAGCAGCAGTATAATCTTGCCAACCTTGATTACGAAATTTCCGTTGCAAGGCAGAATCAGACGGCAGGAAAGCTCAAGCTCATGGAAACCCAGAGAATTTCTCTGGTGAGAAAAGTTGAGAACCGTAAGATTGTGGCGACTTTTGATGGTGTGATTGCTGATCTGGATGTTGACCCTGGCGATTATCTTGAGGCAAAGGATTCAATCGGCACTCTTGTAAACACCGATTATCTGACGGCTGATGTCGAAATTGCAGAAACAGATGTCTCAAAGCTAAAAATCGGTCAGAAAGTTGAATTCACTTTCCCGGCTTATGATGGTGAAGTCTATGGGATTCTTGATTCCTACCCTGCGATTGGCGAAGTCACGAGCCGGGGGGCAACAGTCGTTAATGCGACAGTGCGAATCGATAATGTTCCGAAGGGAGTCCTGCCGAATTTCAGCTTTACCGGGAAAATTCAGATTACCGAGCCTGAGACAAAGCTGGTCGTTGAGCGTTACGCAATCGGCCGGGACAAGGGAACAGCTTTTGCAGAAATTTTGAGCCGTGACGGAAAAAGCACGAAAGTCGCAGTGGAAGTTGAGCCATACGGTCTTGAATATGTGAATGTCCTTTCGGGGCTTGAGGGTGGGGAAATCTTAAAAGCCCAGAGCGACGCATCAAAGAGCGGAAGGATGAGCGTGAGCAAAAAAGGCCAGAAAGCAAACAAAAACAAGAAGAATCAGCAGCAACAGCCGCCCATGGGTGGAATGCCTCCGTTCTAAGGGGGAAGTCTCCCCCTGCGCGTCCACTTCGTTGGCCGCTACCCTCTCTGCGGGCTCAAACGCCGCCCGCAACGCCTGCTTTTAGGAGATTTATGTCAGAGCCAGTTATACTAATGGAAGATGTTCGCAAGATTTACTCAATGGGTGAGCAGGAAGTCCATGCCCTGCGGGGAATTTCATTCTCTGTTGAGCAGGGGGAATTTCTGTCTATAATGGGGCCTTCCGGCTCAGGAAAATCCACCTGCATGAACATGATTGGCTGCCTTGACCGACCCACCAGCGGCATCGTGAAAATCGGGGGCAGGGAGACAGCCAAAATGAGCGAGAAAGAGCTGGCCGTCCTCCGCAACAAAACAATCGGCTTTGTCTTCCAGCAGTATCATCTTCTGCCCACGATGACAGTGCTTGAGAATGTCATGGTTCCCCTCCGTTATCAGGGAATCGAGCGGCCTCTCCGCCGGGACATGGCACTGGCCGCCCTTGAAAAAGTGGGCTTGTCCGAGCGAATCAATCATCTTCCCAATGAGCTTTCCGGCGGACAAAAGCAGAGGGTGGCTATCGCGCGGGCGACGGTCACTCGGCCTGCGATTATCCTCGCTGACGAGCCCACTGGAGCCTTGGACTCCAGCACTGGCCGGGCTGTTTTAGATTTATTCGGCGAAATCAACGGCACGGGAACGACAATCGTAATAGTCACCCACGATCCGGGAATCGGTGCCTCCACAAAACGCTGCATACGCATTTTGGACGGACAAATACAGGAAGATAAGGTTGCCATGGCGTGAATGTCAGGCAATATAAAGGCTTTATATTCAAGTTATGGTAAAAATGGCGCGAAGGAGCGAAACGGCTTACGAAAACACTCTTTTTGTGCTGCCGCGCGAGCGGCAAATGTATATTGTTACAAGCACAAAAAGCGTGTAGCAAACTAGTTTGCGGTTTCGATAAGCCGTTTTCACGACTGGGAGCCATTTTTAACAGCACATGAGGTG
>CAMOEE010000145.1 GCA_946611835.1 uncultured Treponema sp.
TAAATGAAGCATTAAAAAAATAATTATTTTTGTCTACTTTTATTGACTGGTACAATTAGTCTAAAACTCCCCAAGAAAAGTGTCATTTTTTTCACAAAAGTCCGCATTAAAAATGTATTTTTTCTTGAAAAGTCCGCATTAAAAATGTATTCTATAAAATATGGAACGACTTATAATCAAGAAACTTGAACAATGGAAAAATTCTCCCAACAGAAAACCGCTTATTCTACGAGGTGCAAGACAGGTTGGTAAGACATGGGTGATGAAAGAACTTGGCAGGCGATATTTTAAAAACGTGGCATATATAAATTTTGACAATAATACTGCTATGAAAGCAGCTTTTGAAATAGATTTTGATATTAATCGACTTATTCTTGCCATTAGTGCTGAAACAAGAGTCTCTGTAAAACCTGATGAAACTCTTATCATTTTTGATGAAGTGCAGGAGGTTCCAAGAGCACTTTCCAGCTTAAAATATTTTTGTGAAAATGCACCAGAATATGCAATAATTGCAGCTGGAAGCCAAATGGGTGTAGCTCTGCACAACGGCACAAGCTTTCCTGTTGGAAAAGTTGATTTAATGACTCTTTATCCATTTTCTTTTACAGAATTTCTTATGGCTTGTGAAAGCGAACAAATGGTTTCTGTGCTGTGTTCTGGTGACTGGCCTTTAATTACATCATTAAAATCAAAATTTATTACCAGAATGAAAGAGTATTTTTATGTTGGCGGTATGCCTCAGGCTGTACAAACTTTTATAGATGAACAGGACTGGTCAAAAGTTCGCGATGTTCAAAATAATCTTCTGGAAGTATATGCACAAGATTTCTCAAAACATGCTTCGAGTATGTTTAGTACAAGGCTGAATCAAGTCTGGTCTTCATTACCTGCTCAGCTTTCAAAAGAAAACAAAAAGTTTATGTATGGTCAAGTAAAGAAAGGTGCCCGTGCAAAAGATTTTGAACTTGCAATACAATGGCTTTCTGATTGTGGGCTTATTCATCTTGTACATAGTATTTCAAAACCTGGCTACCCCTTAAAATCTTATGAAGAACTGGATTCATTTAAAATCTATATGAATGATATAGGACTTTTGTGTGCCCTTGGAAATACTGACATAAAAACTATTCTTGACAACAATGCTTTTTTTGTAGAGTTCAAGGGGGCAATAACAGAACAATATGTATTACAGCAGATTCTTTCCTGTTCTGATTTTAAGCCCTTTTACTACTCATCTCCAAATTCTTCAGGGGAAATAGACTTTATAATTCAGTTCCAAGATCAGATAATTCCAATCGAAGTAAAATCCGCCGAAAATCTTCAGGCAAAAAGCCTAAAAGCCTTTCACCAGAAATATAACAATCGGTATTCTATCCGCACTTCGCTCTCTGATTTTAGAATTGATAACTGGCTCACAAATATCCCTCTATATTCGATATGCCTGATGAAAAATTTTTTGTTGGATCAGCAAGAATCCAACAAAGAGAAAGTCTAATGTCAAAATCAGCCAAGAATGTAGTTGAATTTCCTCACCCAATCGCCATTTTTGACTGAATCAGGGCGGAGTCTGCATTTTTTGTCAGTCCTTCCAGAGTGATTTCGCCTTTATCCATGACATAATAGCTGTCACTCACTTCAAGAACGAAATCCAGGTACTGCTCGACAATCAGAATCGTGATTCCCAGCTCTTTGTTTACTTTTTGAATTGCCGTTGCAATGTCTTCGATAATTGACGGCTGAATTCCTTCGGTCGGCTCGTCCAGAATCAAAAGTTTTGGATGGCTCACGAGCGCTCTGGCTATTGCAAGCTGCTGTTGCTGACCACCGCTTAAATTTCCGCCCTTGCGCTTCAAAAAAGTCTTTATAATCGGAAATAATTCAAAAATTTCCTCTCCGATTCTGCCTTTCCCGCCTTTTACTTCAAGTCCCAGTTCCAGATTTTCCTCAACCGTAAGCTGCGGAAATATTTCCCTGCCTTGCGGGACATAGCCGATTCCAAGACTTGCACGCTCGTAAGTTTTTTTATGACGGATTTCTTCACCGTCAAAAAGGATATTTCCACCTGTCGTTTTTACCATACCCATTATACTTTTTAAGGTGGTGCTTTTTCCCACACCGTTCCGCCCAATCAGACAGACAATTTTTCCGTCTGGAACTGAAAGGGTCAAATTTGGAATTATATTGCTTTCCCCATACCATGAAGAGAGATTCTTTATTTCAAGCATTTTTTCTTTCCTCCGAAATTTCTGATTCTGCCTTTTGTCCGCTTTTATGGAATTTCCCTCGCCCCAGATAAACCGCACGAACCTTCTCATCTGCAAGCACTTCATTGGCGCTTCCTTCTACAAGAATTTTTCCCTCGTGCATTACGGTCACTCGGTCGGCGACTGCACGCACGAACTCCATATCATGCTCAACTACCACGACAGCGTATTTTTCAGCGATTTTTCTGATAAGCTGCCCGGTTTTTGTCGTCTCTTCTTTGCCCATTCCTGCGACCGGCTCATCAAGAAGAAGCACTGTCGGCTCCTGCACAAGAAGCATTCCGATTTCCAGCCATTGTTTTTGTCCATGGGACAGAGACGAAGCCTTTTCGTCTTTTTTTTCTGATAAACTGATAAAACTCAAGATTGATTCGATTCTTTCTTTTTGTTCTTTTGAAATTTTAAAAAAGAGGGAGGAGAGTACATTCTTACTTCCTTTCAGAGAAATTTCCATATTTTCCCAAACAGTCAGGCTTGTAAAAACAGACGGAGCCTGAAATTTGCGTCCGATTCCTTCCTCAACGATTTCTGATTCTGACAGTTTTGTCAAATCGATGTTGATGGATTTTCGTATACCAAAGTCGATTCCGCCGTGATAAAGTATTTTTCCGTTTGAAGGATGTGTTTTCCCGCAAATTATGTCGAGCAGCGTGGTTTTGCCCGCACCGTTTGGCCCAATGAAAAAGTGAACGCTATGAGGCAGGATGCTTGTGCTTACATTGCTAAGAGCCTTGAATCCATCAAATTGTACAGAGATGTCTGATATTTCGATTACTGGAGTCACCCGAAATTTCTGTTTAGTCATAAATCAACCTCCTGTCTTTATTGTCTTTTTGTACATGCGAATGACATTTTATTTAATTTCTCCTTTGCATCTGTAAATACGCCGGTAAGTCCCCGAGGCAAAAAAAGAACGACGATAACGAAAATTGCACCGATAAAATATGACCAGATTTCAGGAAAAGTTTCGCTGATTATGGTTTTGGTCAAATTAACCAGAAAGGCCCCTATGACGGCACCGATTAAGGTTCCTCTGCCTCCCACCGCAACCCAGATTGCCATATCAATTGAGTTTGACACGCTCATTTCCGAAGGTGAGATAATTCCGCTGAAAGGAACAAAAAGTGCCCCTGCGATTCCAGTGAAAAGTGCGCTAAGGACATAAACGAAGGTTTTATAGGCCGCAGTCTGATATCCGGAGAACCTTGCCCGGTTTTCGCCGTCACGAATTGCCACAAGAACCCGGCCACATTTTGTCTTCATAATCGTCGAGAAAACCATATATGTGATTATCAGGAAGAAGAGGGAGACATAATACCACATTAGCTTTGCCGATTTTCCTGCAATAGGAAGACCAAAGAGAGTCGTGAATTCTGTGATTCCGTTTGTTCCGTCTGTGTATTGCTGAAGACCGACGAAGAGAGTGACAAAAACAAGAGCCAGTGCTTGTGAAAGAATTGAGAAATAAACTCCTTTAATTCGGTTCATGAAAGTAAGGAGCCCGAGTGCAAAGGCGAGGAGTGAAGGCACAAGAATTATCATCATAACGGCCTCTGGTGCATTCTTGTAAAATTCCCAGAACCAGGGAAGCGTTGTCCTTCCGCTCCAGCTCATAAAATCGGGGAGATTTCCCTTGCTTGCGACGAGCTTGAGATACATTCCCATCCCATAACCGCCAAGACCGAAGAAAACTCCATGACCGAGACTCAAGATTCCCGTGTAGCCCCAGATTAAGTCGATGCTGAGGGCGACAATCCCATAGGTTATGTATTTTCCTGCAAGACTGACCCTGAATGGCGATAGAAAAAGGGGGAGAAGGGCAACAATCAGGACGATTAATGAAAAGGCGATATTTTTTCTTTTTGGATTTAGACCGTCGATTGAAGTTTCGCTGCCGTAAAGCGTAGCCTTATAAAGAGCAGATATTTTATTTTTTAGAATCATATTGACCTCACTTTCTGAAAATGCCGCTAGTCATCGAGAGAGCGGGAATGAATCGTGAACAAGCCCTGAGGTTTTTTCTGAAGAAACATAACCACAAGAATCAGGACTATTGCCTTTGCGATGTTGGCCGAAGTTCCAAATTGAATGAAAGCATTGCTCATTCCGATGAGAAGAGCTCCTGCGATTGCTCCAGAGAGTTTTCCGACTCCGCCCAAAACAACGACCATGAATGCGTCGATTATGTAGTTTTGTCCCAGAGAAGGTCCGACAGAACCGAGCAGACAGAGAGCACAGCCCGCCACACCAGCCAGCCCGGAACCAATTGCGAATGTGAAGGTGTCGATGCGATTCGTTTTGATTCCGAGACACTGTGCCATGGCCCGGTTTTGCATTGTGGCACGAACTTTTTTTCCGTAAGATGTCTTGTACATCAAGAGGTACATGAAAACGAGACAGGCAGCAACAAGAAAAATTATGAAAAGCCGCTTATATGTCATGGCAAGTCCAAAAATCTCAAGATTGCCGTTAAGCACTGACGGTGAGCTTACATTGACATTTGGTGCTCCGAAAATTGAGCGGGCAAGCTGCTGCAAAAAGAGGCTCACGCCCCAGGTCGCAAGCAGGGAATCCATTTCGCGGCCGTAAAGCCTTTTTATGACGAGCCTTTCAAGAATGCAGCCGAAAAGTGCCGAGACAAGAAATGAAAAGACAATCGCCACAGGATAATACAAATCAAAAGCCGAAGCGGGCAAAAAGGCGATAAAAAAATTCTGCACAAGAAAAGTAGTGTAGGAGCCAATCATAATGAACTCGCCATGAGCCATGTTGATGACCCGCATCAGTCCAAAAGTAACTGACAGGCCGATTGCCGCCAGCAGGAGAATTGAGCTAAGACTAATTCCGTTAAATAAAATGGTAAAAAAAGTAGACATATACTAAACCAAAGATTACACAGATAAACACTGACTTTAAGAAGTGTCAGGCAAGGAACTTGCGCAAGGGATTGGAGCAGCGCGGCAGCGTTCTCAGGACGGTTTTTCGGCCTGAGAATGGAGCGACAGCGTAACTGCGCAAAGCCCGACCGCCGTACCACGAAGCGGAGCGAAGTAGCGGCGGTTGCGCCCCAGCCATTCCTTAACTGCTGACTGCACCCCGCTCACTGCTACTTGCTAACTACTAAAGACCTTTTGCCCAGCTGTATGTTGTAAGGTATGGATCTGGCTTTACGGCACCACTTGTTGACCAAATTTCATCGATAAGTCCAGTCTCATTTATTTTTCCGATTCTAACCGGCTTGTAAATGTGCTGGTTGTCTCCGTCAAGTGTAACTTTTCCTTCAGGAGCATCGAATGTGATTCCCTTGGCGGCAGCCCGGATTTTTTCGACATCGAATGAGCCTGCCTTTTCAGCAGCCTTTGCCCACAAGTAGACTCCAATGTAGCCTGCTTCAATAGGGTCGTCTGTTACTCGTTTTTCGCCGAAGGAAGCCTTGTATGCCCTTACGAAAGCGGCGTTTTCAGGCGTTTTTGTTGTCTGGTAGTAGTTCCATGCGACATAGTGACCTTTGAGATTGTCAATTCCAACGCCGCCAACTTCTTCTTCTGCGATCGAGAAACTCATTACAGGAATTGACTTTGAAGTGATTCCGGCATCAGTCAGCTGCTTGAAGAATGCGACATTTGAGTCACCGTTGAGGGTGTTGATGATACAGTCAGGCTTGGCAGACTGAATTTTACTTACGATTGTCGCAAAATCAGTGTGTCCCATAGGAGTATATTCCTCACCGGCGACCGAGCCTCCAATGTTTGCAAGCTGTGCCTTGATGATTTTGTTTGCCGTTCTTGGGAAGACATAATCGCTTCCGACCAGGAACATTTTCTTTCCGAACTCTTTAGCACAAAAATCAACGGCAGGAACTGCCTGCTGGTTTGGAGCCGCGCCCATGTACATAATGTTTGGGCTGGCTTCCATACCCTCATACTGAACCGGGTACCACAAGAGAGCTCCTGTTTCTTCGACAACCGGCTTTACTGCCTTTCGTGAAGCACTTGTCCAGCAGCCGAA
>CAMOEE010000146.1 GCA_946611835.1 uncultured Treponema sp.
GGAAAAAGATTATGCTTAACTTGGAAAACATTTCAATCACATTCAACGCGAACACACCTGACGAAAAAAAAGTTCTCAAAAACATAAACCTCGACATCAAGAAGGGTGATTTTATCACCATAATCGGCTCGAACGGTGCAGGAAAATCAACGCTTTACAATGTCATTGCAGGCACCTTAAAGCCAACAAATGGCACAATCACGCTCACGGATGAAAAAGGCGAAAAAAAGAACATCACCAATGACGCTGAATTCCGCAGGGCACGATATATCGGCCGAATATTCCAGAATCCACGCCTGGGAACAGCCGGCAAAATGAGCCTTGAAGACAACATGATGATTTGCTACAAAAAAGGCTTCAAGGGGCTTAAAATCTCGCTCAACAACAAAATGCGTGAATTCTTCCGTGAGCAACTTAGGGTACTTAACATGGGGCTTGAAAACCGCCTGGGCGACAATGTGGAGCTTTTTTCCGGCGGTCAGAGGCAGGCCCTCACGCTTTTGATGGCAGTTATGAGCAGGCCAGGCCTTCTTCTCCTCGACGAGCACACGGCAGCCCTCGACCCGACCAACGCCGCAATCATCATGGAGCTGACCCGCCGCTTTGCACAGGAATACAAGCTCACCGTAATGATGGTCACTCACAACATGCAGCACGCCCTCGATTACGGGAACCGCCTTATTATGATGAATAAAGGTGAAATCATCAGTGACATTTCGGGCGAAGAAAAAAAACAGCTCACAATGGATTCCATCGTAGAGCTGTTCAAAAAAATCAAAGTAACAAACGATAATGTCTTATTAAGTTAGCAGTTAGCAAGGAGCAGTTACATTTATTGCTCACTGCTCACTGCTACTTGCTAACTAAAACAAGCGGCGTGCCTCGACATAGAATCTCTTCTCGCTGGCTTCCCCCATTGAGAATGACTTTCTTGGGAGAACGCCACGGCTTGCGATTGTCTGGAAGAAGGAATCTTTTGCGATTGGCGGAAGAAGGATTGAAAGAGCGTTATCCTTGTGGCCAAGCTTTACGACATCTTCGGTTCCGTGAATGTAGTCGATGTCCTGTTTTTTGTCTTTTGAGTGCTCGTCAAGGTACTCGTCAAGCACCGGCTGAAGAGCAGCGATTGCCAGATCAGTGATTTCGGTTTCAAGGACGCAGAGTTTTTCCTTTCCTGCGACTGTCGTAATAAAGCCGTATCTTGCACCCTTTGCCTTTTTGTCAGCAACAAAATCCTCAAGTTCTTTTTCGCTGTCAAAATTCTTAATTTCGCCGCCGAGCTTTTCCTCGATGAAGAGAATGAGGCTTCCTGCATCCTGATTGAAGATTACACGGTGAATAGGCTCGAATGTGAGGCCTTCATCGTAAATGTTCACGACCTCAACCAATGCGTATCGGACAGGAGAAGTTTTAAGTTCTTCAGCAGAAAGTGTTTTTTTGTGCTCGTCCCAGACAGCTTTTGCCGTAGCCAGAGAGTGATTTCCGTCGCCAACGGCAAAAAGGAAGCAGTTTCCGTCAGAGTCTCTTCCGGCCTCTGCCAAAGATGAGAGGGCCTTTTCCAAAAGGCTCTCTGCCTCACTTCCGGCTGCCTTCCATCCTGTGATGTGACCTGAGCCAAGCATTAATTCACCGTCATAAACAGGACTGTTCTTTTTTGCGAGGGAAGCTGCCCCTCCGACGAGAAGGTCTTTCGCATCGTTTGCAAGAAGCATGATGTGAGGAAGTTCCACAGGCGCGCCATTACGGATTTTCATTCGGGGAGGGATTCGCTCCGGGACTGTTGCCTCTGTGGCACGAATCAGGGCCTTGCTGCCCGGCTTCCACTCGTATTTCTCCAGATCAACAGCGAGAACCAGGCCTTTTCGGGTGCGGCCGTACTCGGTCTTTCGCTCGATATAAATGCATTCTTCTTCGCCGTTAAAAATGCCGGAATCAATGTAAGACTTCATAGTCTCGTGGATTTTCTTGATACGCTCATCGCCGTCACCATCGTTGAGGTAAACTTCCGGGAAAATAAGGTTGAGGCTTGAGGGATTTGAGCCGGCTGCCTGAGCCGCTTTTGCCCAATAATCTTTGTCCTGAGTGTACTGGTCGCATGCGATTACTGACCATGATTTCAAATCAATTTTTTTTGGCAGCAGGATTTCTGGAATCTGCACGCCGAAGTTTTCAAAATTTTTCATAAGATAAATTATAGCATACTTGGCGTGGGATAGTATATAATATTCTCATGGCTGATTTCCCGCAAATGTCCATGCAGCAGAGAGCGTCTCAGATTATGTCTCAGTCTCAGGTTCAGAAGATGAGCCAGACTCAGATTATGTCGCTCAAGGTGCTTGCCATGTCAGGCCCGGACTTACGGAACGAAATCTATTCTTATGCGGCCAAAAACCCTGCCCTTGAGATAAAATCAGATTCCCTTGAAACGGGGGTAAAATCCTCACGGGCGGAAGTCGCCAATTCGTCCAGATTTTCGGACAACACTCACTACGGCTTGTCTTCAGCCTCGGGAAATGCGGCGAGCGACAATTTTCAGGCAGCCCTGGAAAGCAATGCCGACGAAAGGGAACCTTTGAGCGATCATCTCATGCACCAGCTCAACTCAATGAAACTTTCCGAAGAAGAAAAGGCTCTATGCAGCAGGCTGATTTACAATCTCGACGAAAAAGGCTTTCACATTCTTGCTCCTGTCTCATTTTTGAATCCTGAAAATCCAGTCCACACAGAAGAATTGCTGGACAAGTGCCTCTGTCTGGTCCAGCATCTTGACCCGGTCGGAACATGCACAAACAACTACCGGGAAAGTCTTTTTGTTCAGGCAAAGATTTCAGGACAGGCAAGTGCTCTGAGTCTTTTCCTTCTGGAATCTCAGGAGCATTTTGAATTCTTAAATCCTCCCCAGAGCCAGAAAATCCAGAAAAAAATTTCTGACTGGCTTTCAGAGCAGAAAAAACTCAAATTCAATAAAAAAGACGGGATTCAGCTTTCAAAAGAAGACTTTACAATAGAAGAGATTGAGCTTTCACTTGATTTTATACGCACCCTCGACCCTTATCCCGCACGCAATTTCGGTACAAGCCAGACAAATTTCGTTTCCCCGGATGTAATTGTAACTAAAAATGAGGAGGAAGACGGATTCACAGTGACTTTTGCCCGGGAATTTCTTCCAAAACTTGAAATTTCAAAGGACTACACTTCCCTCATAAAATCTTCCGAAATCAAGGAGGGAGACACAAGCGAGCAGTCCGAGCGAAAAAGGGCCGAACTTAAATTTGCAAGGAACAGCGTGAACGAGGCAAAGGTCTTCATCGAAAGCCTTCTCTACCGGGAGTCTACGATTTTAAAAGCCGCACAGGAAATCGTCTCTGCACAGATTCTCTTTTTCAAAAAAGGTCCCCCATACCTTGCTCCCTTAAGACAAAAGGACATTGCCCAAAAACTTGGTCTTCACGAAGCGACAATCTCCCGCATGGCAAACTCCAAATATCTCGCCTGCGAATGGGGAATCTTCCCCATCGGCTACTTTTTCACCAATGCGGTTGGAAAGGCGGCAGAAAATTCTTCACAAAATACGGAAGGCACTCATTCCTCCGAAGACTCCTCTCCCCTTTCAAAAGAAGGCGTAAAATACGAAATCGCCCGAATTCTTGAGGAGCACAAAAAGGACAAAAAAGCCCTGTCCGACCAGAAAATTGCGGACATTCTCGCCCAAAAAGGAATAAAAGTGGCCCGAAGGACCGTCGCAAAATACAGAAGCCAGATGAACCTCAATTCAAGCTACGGAAGATAAGTTTTTCATTAGTATCCATAAGACAGACTTTCGTTCTTGTGCTAGAATATCAGGCGAAAAATCTTTTGGAGAAAATATGAAAACACTCGAAACACTAAAAACAACTCTGGAAAATTTCCGCCCTCAGATGATTGAGCTTGAGCGGGTTCTTTCTTCGATTCCGGCAATCGCACCAGAAAGCGGCGGTGACGGCGAATCAAAAAAATGCGCTGCCCTTGAGAAATGGCTTTGCGAGGCAGGCTTTGACAAAAATCAGATGGAGCATTATGACGCACCGGACAGCCGGGTCACTTCCGGTGTACGGCCTAACCTCATTCTTACCATTCCCGGAAAATCAAATGACTATGCAATCTGGGTAATGGCTCACATGGATGTCGTTCCGCCGGGAGATTTAAAGCTCTGGAAAAGCGATCCATTCATGGTTCAGTACGACGAGAAATCTGACAAGCTGATTGGCCGGGGCGTTGAGGACAACCAGCAGGGACTTGTCAGCGGTGTTTTTGCTGCCCTCGCCCTTCTCAAAAATAAAATCACGCCAGAACACACAGTAAAGCTGCTTTTTATGGCTGATGAAGAATTCGGCTCAAAATACGGAATCAAATATCTTCTTAAAAAGCATCCTGAGCTTTTCAACAACCACGACCTGATTCTGATTCCAGACGGTGGAGATTCAAAAGGAGAGACGATTGAAGTCGCTGAAAAGAACATTCTCTGGCTCCGTCTGCACACGATGGGACTTCAGAGCCACGGTTCAATGCCAGACAAAGGAAAAAATGCCCATCTTGCGGCCTGTGACCTTGCCCTTCGCTTGAACGATCTGGAAAATTTCTTCAACGAAAAGGATGATTTGTTCAGCCCCAATTACTCAACTTTCCAGCCGACCAAAAAAGAGGCCAATGTCGAGACCGTGAACATTATTCCTGGTGACGATGTTTTCTACATGGACTGCAGGATTTTGCCGCGATATTCACTTGATATGGTTCGTGCCGAGGTGAGCAAAAGGGTTAAAGAAGTCGAGGAAAAATATGGCGTAAAGATTGAAGTGAGCGAACCTCAGGCTCAGCAATCGCCCGCAACTCCGGCTGACGCCCCAGTGGTCAAAAAACTCGCCACAGCAATCAAAAAGGCCCACGGATTCGAAGCCCGCCCAATCGGAATCGGTGGAGGCACTGTGGGCGCGGAACTTCGCTGCTGCGGTTTCAATGCGGCAATCTGGTCAACGATGGACGAAGTTTGTCATCAGCCTAACGAATACTGCTATGTCAGGAACATAATCGCCGATGCCGAGACCTTGTGCGCAATGTTCACAAGCGACTAGCGAACTTTGAAGATGATTCCCAAAACTGCGACTGTAATCAAGATTTGGATAATCAGGAACTTAATCAAAACCTGTGTCGGGCTCCAGCCGTGATTTTTTCGCATATGGTCGTGGAGAGGGAATCTTATGTTTGTGAAGATTGAGATTTTCAAAAAGCGTTTGAGGAAGACCTTCACCAGTCCCAGGCCGCCGTTGATAAAAATCAGTGATGATGTGGCGAGAATTATGAAGGGGTTTCTCGTGACCATTACGCACACGCCGATGTAAAAGCCCAGGGCACGGCTTCCGGCATCGCCCATGAGGACATGGCTGGGGAAAGCGTTGTGCCAGAGATAGCCCATGAGAACGCCTGCGAGGGCAAATGTCATTACAGCCCAGTCCGCACCGTCTGCAATGTGGGGAACGAGAAGGTAGGCCGCTATGTCCTTATGACCCAGGATAAAATAAAAGACCATTCCCAGGGTAAGAAGAGCGACAAGAACGAGGGTTGAGGAAAGTCCGTCAACGCCGTCAGTGCAGTTTGTCGTGTTAATCGAAGCCCAAATCATTATCGTTGAGATCAGGACGAAAAGCCAGGGAGCGATTGTAATTTCATGGGTCACGAATGGAATCCAGAAATTGATTTCCTTGTCAGGAGAAGCGTTAATAAGATAGAAGACAAGAAGAACAGAAGCAAGAACTGCAAGGAAAAGGTCGAGCAATGCTTTCCTGTACTCGCCCCAGCTGTTGACAGAGTGATCATCCAGGTAGCCTGTGAGCATCATAAGCCAGGTGAGAACGAGAATTGAGCACTTTATCCAGTCGAGAGGAACAAAAACCAAACTGAGGATTACGAATGTGCTGACCCAGACAACGCCTGCTCCGGTCGGCTTTCCTTTTGCGGCCTCAGCATTCACGGTAAATTCACGGCCCCTGTCATGGGGAAGCCTGTTATAAAAAGACGGAAGGGAATAACGCACGATTAAAAAGCCTGAGTAAAGTGCAAGCGCAATGAGAATCGTGTAAGACTGCAGCAAACGAGCCGGTCCAAAGTATTCAGTTAAAATTTTTCCAAGATAATAAAGCATACTTTAATTATCGGAAAATCAAACAGGAAGTTGAAAGATGAAAGATGAAAGATGAAAGATGAAAGATGAAAGATGAAAGATGAAAG
>CAMOEE010000147.1 GCA_946611835.1 uncultured Treponema sp.
TTTTGCAGATTGCGTTACGGAGTGCGGATGGAAGAATTTGAGCTGGGCAAAGGCCGCGGAAGAATGTGCCCTTCATACCGGCGGAATAGGCGTCAACCTTCTTACTATGGAAGGACCTGACAGCGAAAATGCCAGAAAGCTCCAGAAAAAGTATAACTGGATAAAGCGTGACTGGCTGATTTTCAGAATGTCTATGCTTGAGGAACAGGCTGAGAATGCAATGAAGCTCCTTGAAGACTGTCTTTCCGGGGTTGATTTCTCTGACAGAAAAAGAGTCCAGGATATTCTGACCGAGACCCGTAATGATTTTGAATCATCGATAATTCCCGAAGGCCATATTTTTGTTTCGAATCGTGTTCTTAGCGGTAATTCACGAAAAACTGCGGTTGATGAAATCTGGAACGGTATAAGTCAGTATTATTACATCAAAAAAATCGCAGACAGACCTGTCGAAAAAACAATATCTGACTTCAAAAGAATTTTTTCAGACTTGAAAAATGGCGGCGCTTTTATCCATGCTACAGCCGAGAAGTCAGGTTTTGAAAAACTTGCAGGTCTTTTGCCGTCTTTTATCAAAGAATTGAGCCTTTCCGCACCAAAAAATCAGAGACAGTGTGATGATTCTGAATTCTTCGGGCTTACAGAAATTGAAGGCCAGGACGGGACTGACGGCTCTTCGGAATGCTTCGTTACATCTTCTTCGGTCGGGTATGCCGCTGAATGTATCAAGGCTTCGAAATACGAGAATCCGGATTCCTATCCAGAGGAAGTTTGCGCCCACTGGCTCTCTAACAACCTTCTCTGGGAAAAAATCAGGACAATCGGCGGCTCTTACGGTGCTTTCTGCAATGCTGAGCCAATGAGCGGTGCCATGGTTTTCGCTACATACCGTGATCCATCTCCTTTTGCTTCTTGCCCGGCTTTCGAGGACTGCATAAAAGAGGCGAGTGAGCTTGATTTTTCAGAGGAAGATGTGGAGAGGGCTGTGATGGGATGCTACAGTCATTTTATACAGCCCCAGTCTCCCAAGGGAAGAGGCTCAACGGCCCTGACACGGCTCCTTTACGGAATAACTGACGAGGACAGGGAAAAGAAGATTCTCGGAATTCTTAATACCCGGGCCTGTGATCTGAAGAATGCCTTCGCACGGCTTTATGCCAGCCTTTCTGTTTCCAGAAAGGAGAATTTCACCAAAAAAGCCCTCATTTCTGATAAAAAATCAGTCGAAAACAGCGGTTTTAGTGGCAAAATCGTAACTTTGCCATTATAATATTATAAATTTCTGAAGACAAAAGTTTTCGGAGATGATTTTCGTTGAATGAATTCATTTGGAGTTTTTTATGGGTAAAAATGAAAAATTTGAAGAGTGCATAAGAATGATGAGGCAGCTCGTTTCTGATATTCAGGGAGCGCCGCTTCCTAGCGAGGATCTTGAGCCTGAGCTTTATAGGATTTGGTTTGAGCATGTTCAGACAGCCGGAATGGAGTGCCTTTCATATCTGGACGAAAATTTCCCGCTAGAACGGGAGGATATCGACAATACGCTCAATAACTTCCTCAGATAAAAACAATTATCCCTTTTCTGCCTGCTAAAGTTCGACGGGCAATTTGTCGAAAATCAAAGAAGATAATCAGTTTAAAATATGTTTAAGCTGATTATCCAGGCGGAAATATGGCAAAGATAAAAACTAACAAACGATTTGATCAGTACATTCTTCGTGGCCGTTTGCGTCAGTCTGGTTTTGAAAGATGGAGATATGTTTTTTCTGCATTCAGTAAAAGCACAGGTCAGGAGCGAAAATTTTACATTGAACTCTATATCGTAAATCCGGGGCTATCTCCTAAAACTGCTGTAATCAGTCAAAAGTCACGCCTCGCCCTTTCTGAATCAGAATTGCAGTATGCCCTTGCGGGAACAGAATCAGCCGCACATGCTAACGATGAGCTAGATGTCCGTCCGTCTTATGCTCTTGTAAAAGCCGGGGTCTTTGGTGCAGGCGGAAAACAGATTAATAAATTCCATGCTTCATCTCAGATGTCATTCATAAAAAATTCCGAGATTTTCCGGGTTGGGGAGTGCCTTTTTGGTCCCAAATCTCTTTCTGGCAGTGTTGCCGTTTCAACTCAGGATCTGAGGGTAAGGCCTGAACTTTTGTGCAATGTCGGTTCAATGGACTGGGATTTGAAGTTCGAGTACCAGATTGAGTCTGTTCCGATTTACAGGAAAAAGTCTTACTGCTGGCTTCCGATAGGCATGAAGACGGCATTCTCAGGCACCGTTCATCTTGATAATCAGGAATATGTGATTCTTCCGAAATCTTCCGAGGGATATGTTGACAAGTGCTGGGGGGAGCGCCCCAATTCTCCATATTTTCACATCTCGTCTTCAAAGATGACCAGTATCATAAGCGGAAAAGCCATGAATAATTCTTGTTTTTCCCTTGAAGGTGAGTTCGGCGGGGATTTGAGCGCATCAGTTATGCTTGATGGCGAGAGGGTTCCTGTAGAGAATTTTTCATTTTTTAAAAGGGACAGTATTATCCATGACTGCTCGCAGCTTAGCAACGGTGATGGGGGAGAGAAAGTTCACTGGACCGTGAGTATTCATAAAGGTAAGATGGTAATCGACATTGATTTGTTCTGCAACGGAAAGGATATGTTCGTTCGTGATTATGAGATGCCCCAGGGAAAAAGATGCCTTTTAAAAATCCTCGGCGGAAAGGGGAACGGCGAAATCCGAATCTACAAAAAAATCGGGAAAAACCTTGAGCTGCTTGAGCATGCCAACATCTACGACGCAATTTGTGAATTTGGTCAGACGGAAGAGGTCGGAAAGTAAATAAAAACTTGAAAAGATGTTGACAGAATCAAAAAGAATCATTATTCTTAATCTAACATTTTAATAGTGATATTTAAATGGACTCGCAAAAACGAGTCCATTTTTGTTGTAGGAGGCCGTTCATGGATTACATTGCTTTGGATTCTTATCCTCATTATACGGAATGTGAGAAAATCGTGAGTGGTCTGGGCTTTCATCTCGTTGAGCTTAAGATTTCCCCGCAGAACGGAGTTACGCAGATTCTTGCCACAATTACTGGCGGGGATTCAAGCGTGAACATCGGTGTGAACGACTGCTCTCGTGTTCATAAAGTGCTTCTTCCTGCCCTTGAGGAAATCCTCGGCACGGACAACACTTACATGGAACTCACTTCTCCAGGAATGGAGCGCAATATCAAAAACGCCGCCGAGTTCCCGCTTTTTTTAGGTCGGGAAATCCGGGTTTATGACAAGAATATCACTGATTGGGTTGGCGGTGTCCTGAAGGCTGCCGACGACAAAAGCATCACTCTGGAAGAAACAAAAGAAGACGGTTCTGTCGAGCAGAAGACGCTTTCTTTTGAGAATATAGCTAAGGCGAAATTCATACACTTGTAATCTTATAAGAATAGGAGATTGGTATGTCAGAAATGGCAGATGCAATCCGTGAACTGACCCAGGATAAGGGCTTTTCAATGGATTCAGTCAAACAGACTATTGAAAACACTTTGCGTGCGGCCTACAAAAGAACTTTTGGTACGGCTGATAACTGTATCGTTACTTTTGCAGATGATATGTCGGATGTAACGGTTGCTTCACGAAAAACAATCGTTGACGGCGTTTATGACCCGGTTACTGAAATCGAGCTTGAGGATGCCCTCAAACTTTCACCTGAGTGTGAGCTTGGTGACGAAATAGACATTATCGTAGACCCGAAATCTTTTGATCGCTCGGCTGTTTCTGTCGGAAAGCAGGAGACACACAAAGGTCTCAACGAGTCTTTCAAGGATAAGCTCTACAACGAATATAAGGATAAGGTCGGTGAGATTATCATCGGTTATTATCAGCGCGAGTACAATGGCAACATCTATGTTGATCTCGGAAAGGTTGAGGGGGTATTGCCAAAGAAATATCAGTCTCCTCGTGAGATTTACAACAAGAATGACCGAATCAAGGCTTTCATCGTAGACCTCAAACGAATTTCTTCTGGCCTGCAGCTCGTCTTGAGCCGTTCGGATCCGAAATTCGTTCAGTCTATCCTTGAGCTTGAGGTTCCTGAAATTCAGGACAAGACTGTTGAAATCAAGAAAATTGTCCGTGACGCAGGTTATCGTACAAAAATCGCTGTTTCTACCACAAAAGAAGATGTCGATCCAGTCGGCTCTTGCGTTGGACCAAAAGGTATGCGAATCCAGAATGTCATCCGCGAGCTTGAAGGCGAGAAGATTGATGTTCTTCGCTATTCAGATGACCCGGTCGTATTCATCAAGAATGCGCTTTCTCCTGCCGAGGTCAACCGTGTCGTGATTCTTGACGACGAAAAGAAAACTGCCCTTGCAATCGTAAATGACGAGCAGTTCTCTGTCGCAATCGGTAAGAACGGCCAGAATGTCCGCCTCGCAAACCGCTTGTGTGACTGGAGCATCGATGTTAAGACAGAAGAACAGGCCGCAGAGCTTGACCTCAGCGAGATTACTTCACGCCGTGCCGCAGAGCTCTTTAGCAATAACGCTCCTGTTGAGCCGGATGAGATTTCGGTCGTCGCTGACCTTCCGGGTGTCAATCAGGAAGTCGCTGCAAAACTCGCAGAGGCTGGTTATGAGGATATCGAAAAATTCATCGAGGCTTATGATGGCGGAGAGCTTTCTGTTGAGGGCGTAACTGCTGAAGAGCTTGAAGAAGTCAGCAAAATCATTCACAGCAATGTTGAGTTCGTTGAGGAAGAGGAGGAAACTTCTGAATCTGCCCCGGCTGAACAAGAAGATACTGCCGCTGAGGAAGAAGAAGAGTACTTCTGTCCTGAATGTGGCGCAAAAATCACGCTTGATATGACACATTGTCCGTCATGCGGCGTTGAATTCGAATTTGAAGAGGACGAGGAATAATCCTACAGGGGTAAACAGAGGAATATGGCGGAAGAAGAAGAGAAAAAGCAAGGATTTGTTTTAAGAAAAAAAGAAAAGAAGCCTGAATCAAGCGCAGAAAGTGCTAAGACGGAATCTTCTCAACCGGCAAAAAAGAAAATTGTCATCAAAAAGAAGACTCCGGCTCAGAACGCAAGTGCTGAGGGCAAATCAGACTCAAATCAGGAAGAAAAGGCTAAGAACGGCGTTCATGTCGTCGTTAAGAAGGCTGCTCCTTCTTCCGCTAAACCTTCGTCTGAAAATGATACTCAGAAACCAAAGCCGGAGAACACAAGGCCTAAGTCTTTCGAGCTCAATTCTGCTCGCCCGAATGTAAAGGCCGGAAATCTTTCTGGCGGGCGACAGGGCGGCTACAACCGTGACCGTGGCGGCTATAATCAGGGCGGTTACAACAATAACCGGGGCGGATTCGGCGGTCAGGGCGGACAGAGAGGCGGCGGATTCACCGGCGCACAGGCTCGTGAGGGCTATCAGAACCGCGAGCGTGACAATAACCGTCAGGGGGGCTACAACAATAACCGAGGTGGCTTCGGTGGCCAGGGTGGCAATCGTCCGGGTTTTGGCAATCGACCTGGTTTCGGTGGCCAGGGCGGAAATCGTCCGGGCTTTGGCAATAGGCCTGGCTTCGGCGGTCAGGGCGGAAATCGCCCGGGCTTTGGAGGTAACAGACCTTCTGGCGGTGGATTTGCGCCTCGCGGTGGTTTTGCCCCGGCTCCGCTTCCGGTTCCTGCCGGAAAAAAACAGTTCAAAGGCAAAAAACAAGTCTACGGACAGAGAAAAGATAAAGAAGAGCTCTTCGATGAGGAAGAACTTTACAAGAAGAAGCAGGCTACACAGGCCAGCGTAGTTCCAAAGTCAATCGACATTATGGAGACTATCTCTGTTTCTGATTTGGCCCGCAAAATGAATCTCAAGGCTGGTGACATCATCGCTAAGCTCATGGGAATGGGTATGATGGTCACAATCAACCAGTCAATCGACAGTGATACGGCAACTCTTCTTGCCGCTGAATATGATTGTGAGGTACATCTCGTATCTCTTTACGATGAGACTGTCATCGAGCATGATGTCGGTGAAGAAGAAAATCTCCGCGTTCGTCCTCCGATTGTTACTGTTATGGGACATGTTGACCACGGTAAGACAAAAACTTTGGATGCAATCCGTAAGACAAATGTTGTAGCCGGTGAGGCCGGTGGTATCACACAGAAAATCGGTGCTTATCAGGTTCATACAGAAAAGGGAACAATCACATTCCTGGATAC
>CAMOEE010000148.1 GCA_946611835.1 uncultured Treponema sp.
TAGTCGTATTCGATGGTGCCTAGAATTTTTTCTGCCTTTACCTCAGTAGCAAGCTCTTCTTTGATTTCCCGCTCAAGGGCAGCCTCTGGGCTTTCACCGGCTTCGATTTTACCCCCGGGGAATTCCCACCAGTCCTTGTATTCGCCGTAGCCCCGCTGTGTGGCAAAGACTTCTTTTGTGCCGTCGCTGGTGGTACGAATGATTATGGCTGCGCTTACGGTTATGGTTTTCATGCTGATGTCTCCATTGTATCTTTTCCTAGCATATCAGTTCTTGTGGTAAAATCAAGGTATATGTCATCAGGGTATTATAAAATACTGCATTATTGACAATGGGGAAGAAATTTTGCATAATGCAAGCGCTATATCCCATTTTTTTTGAGGTAATCATGGAAAAAACATATTTTCAGGGGCCAGTCAAAGAACTCCTTGAACAAGTTGCACAGTATTATTCTATTGCAGACATAGCAACTGAATTCCAAGTAAACCAAAGCACTATTCACCGTTGGATGAACGGAAGCGTTGAACCAAAAAGTTTCATAGCTGATAGACTTGTAAATATGCTTGCTCGTAAAATATCAGCACAGGAAAATGATGATAGACAAGGTGACTTTACATTCATTGACTTATTTGCAGGAATCGGCGGAATTCGTAAAGGCTTTGAACAGGCAGGAGGAAAATGTCTTTATACCTCAGAATGGGATGAGTACGCACAAAAGACTTATAGCAATAATTACCCCTCAAAGCATCAAATTAATGGTGACATCACAAAAGTGAATGCAGCGGATATTCCTAACCACGATGTTCTTCTTGCAGGTTTTCCTTGTCAACCATTTTCTATTGCAGGAGTGTCAAAGAAGAAATCTCTTGGCAGACCAACAGGTTTTGAAGACAAAACCCAAGGAACACTTTTCTTTGATGTTGCAAGAATTATAAAAGAGAAACAACCGAAAGCCTTTGTTCTTGAAAATGTGAAGAATTTAAAATCTCATGACAAAGGTCGTACTTTTGAAGTTATTTGGGAAACACTTACGAAGGATTTGGGCTATACTTGCGATTACAAAATTATTGATGGACAGAGCTGGGTTCCTCAGCATAGAGAAAGAATTGTAATTGTTGGATTTAAAAACAAAATGGATTTTTCACTTGAAAACATGATTCTTCCGCCAAAGGGAGAAATAAAGCTTGCAAGCATTTTGCATAAGACAGACGGTACGGAGCCCAAGTTGATACAAGATGGTGACAAGTATTTTGATTTTGAGAACAACAAAGTGCTTGATAAATACACATTGACAGATAATCTTTGGGCATATTTACAAGCTTATGCGCAGAAGCATCGCTCAATGGGAAACGGATTTGGTTATGGTTTGGTAAAGCCTGATGATATTGCAAGAACTTTGTCGGCAAGGTATTACAAGGATGGTTCAGAAATTCTGGTATGGCAAGGGGAGGGAAAAAATCCTCGCAGATTGACACCAAGGGAATGTGCAAGATTAATGGGCTATCCAGATGATTATATCATTCCTGTATCGGATACAAGGGCGTACAAACAATTTGGAAATTCTGTTGTTGTTCCTCTTTTTCATGCAGTTGCTGAATTTATAAAACCGTATATTGTTGAAGACAAAGATATAAAGCAAGTCAAAGAAAATCGAAAGCAATCTGCTTAGGAGAATTATAATGGAAACTTTATCGTCACTTGCAATAACGGATGCAATTAATAGCGAAAAGATTTTCTGTAAATTTCTATCCGCTAACGACACTGGAGAAACCGGAGGTCATCAAGACGGTATTTATATCCCTAAAAACTCTATCCCGCTTATTTTTGACAAGCCAGGTATAAAAGGTCAAAATAAAGAATTTCTCAACGAAATTATCTGGCAGAATGATTTTAAAACTCCTGCTTGTTTTAAATATTACGGACAAGGCACAAGAAACGAATACAGAATCACAAGATTCGGTAGGGGATTTCCTTTTTTGCAACCTGAATATACAGGTGCTTTGGTAATTATTCTAAAATTGAAAGATACATCGTATAAAGCATATGTTCTTAATCTGGAAGATGATATAAACGCATTTCTTGATTACTTTGGATTAAGCCCTGCGGAAACAAATCGACTTATTGAGCAAAAAACTATTCAATTGGAAGAAAAAGAGTCTATTGCCATCGCTGAATTCATAAGAAATCTGAAAGTCGATTTTCCAAGTTCAGAAGAAATGTCGATTACAGCTCAATCAATCCAAAATAAAGTTTATAATCACAACGAGTATATTCAAACAAATCCCGACAAAAAATTGCTTGATTGGACGGCGGTTGAATATAATCTTTTTCGTGCAGTTGAACACGCTCGATATGGAGAAACTATTACAAAAGGATTTAAAGATGTAGATGCCTTTATTGAAATGGCAAATCAAGTCTTGAATCGCAGGAAAAGTCGCGCTGGAAAAAGCCTTGAACATCATCTTACAACACTTTTTAATGGCAATAATCTTGCATTTACGGCCCAAGCAGTAACAGAGGGGAATAAGCGTCCAGACTTTATTTTTCCATCTGAAAAAGCATATCACGATATGACATTTTCTACAGATAAGTTGATTTCTCTTGCCGCTAAGACAACTTGCAAAGATCGTTGGAGACAAGTACTAAATGAAGCTGATAGATTAAGGTCTAAACAGAAATTTCTTTGTACTTTACAACAGGGAATATCTAGTCCACAGTTAAAAGAAATGCAAGCTGAAAATGTTGTCCTTGTTGTTCCGACTGAATACATTTCAAAATATCCGCAACAATATCAAAGTGAAATCTGGTCTTTGAAGAAATTTATTGATTATGTAAAAGAAGTTGAGAACTAAACAATGCGTTAGGGATTTTAAGGGGCGAAGCCCCTTAGGGGAAAGGGTAGCGGAAAACGCCGTAGGCGGTTGGAGCGAGGGGAAGGCTTTCCCCATTTTCTGAAAAATATGCTATAATCTCCCATCATGGCTATTGAAGTTTATATATTCGACTGTGACGGCACTATCATAAATTCTGGCGAGGACATCGCCGACTGCGTTAATGCTGCTCTCAAGCGTTTTGGTTACTGGGAAGTCGCAACAGACGAGCTGATTTCTTTTACTGGTGACGGGGCTAAAAATCTTGTGCTTCGAGCCCTTGTCCGCTCCACAAAAAACCGCTTCAACCTTGACTCTGACTACAACAAAAGCCAGTTCGAGCAGGTCTATAAATACTATCTTGAGCTTTATCATAAAAATCCAGTTACAAAGACTCAGCTTTATGCGGGAATCAGGGAGCTTCTTCGGGTTCTGAAGGCAAAGGACAAGAAGGTCGTGCTTTTTACGAACAAGCCCATCGAAATCGCCAAAGTCATCTTTGAAAAACTGAATATCTTTGAATATTTTGATTTGATGATTGGTCCTGAGACAAAAAAAGCAGACGGAAATCCGATTGAATTAAAGCCTTCCGCTGACGGCCTTGAATTCGCACTTTCGGAAGTGAACAAAAGATTCGGAAAAGGCTACACCAAAGACAATTTTGTAATGATTGGTGACAGTGATGTTGATATAATGGCCGGGAAAAATTTTGGCTGCCTGACGGTCGGCTGCAGGGGCGGAATCGCAAACAGTCAGAAAATGCTCGCTCAAAATCCTGACCTTTCTTTTTCGGTGGCAAGCGAGATTGAGAAATTCATCGACATGCTTTCGGACGACAAATGTGATGACTTCATAAAAAATTACGCCATGCAGAACGAGGTTCCCATCATGCAGGACGAGGGGAGCGACTTCATCTGCGACTACATCAAGAGCCACGGTGTAAAGAGCGTGCTTGAAATCGGAACGGCCATCGGTTATTCGGCCATTCGATTTGCCGGGCTTTCGGAAGACATCCGCGTCACGACAATCGAACTTGACGACGAGCGATACAATGCTGCGGTCAAGAATGTAAGCGAAAAGGGGCTTTCCGAGCGAATCACTCTGATTCATGGAGACGCGCTTACGGCAGAAATTAAAGGCTCCTTCGACCTTATTTTCATCGATGCGGCCAAGGCCCAGTACACGAAGTTCTTTGAGAAATACAAGGAAAACTTAAACGAAAACGGCGTAATTATCAGCGACAACCTTTCCTTTCACGGCATGGTGGAAGATTTGAGCCTGACCCACAACTACTCAACCAAAAAACTGGTCAAAAAAATCCGAAAATACATCGACTTTCTGAAGGCCAACGAAGAATTTGAGACGGAATTTTTCAAGAAGGGCGACGGGATTTCTGTGAGCAGGAAGAAAGTTAGAAGTTAGGAGTTAGGAGTTAGGAGTTAGGAGTGATCAGGTAGGAGTTTTTCATGCCCTCAAAATCTGCTATACTGTCCCTGTGAAAATTCTTCTTGTTTCAGTAAATGCAAGTTATATGCATACTAACATTGCTGTCCGTGATTTGAAAAACTATGCGGATAAGTATTTTGAGAATAGTGACCAAAAGCCTTTGATTGAGCTAGCCGAGTACACGATTAACCAGCCGGTTGGTCAGGTGCTCAGGGGGATTGCTTCTTATGGCGCGGATTGGATTCAGTTTTCGACTTACATCTGGAATGCTGAATATGTGACAAAACTTCTTCCTGAAATCAAAAAAGTTCTCCCGGACTGCATTCTCGGAACGGGCGGACCTGAATTCGCTTACGGTGCGAAAAAATATCTTTCTTCCATTTCTGACCTGGACTTTGTTGTGTTCGGGGAGGGGGAGCTTACTTTCTGTGACATGATTGAAAAAAGCGGGGGCGGGGCGAAAAATCTTCTTCCTCGTCTAAAGGACATTCAGGGGCTTTATTACAGGAATGCTCAAAATGCCGTGGAATTCAGCGGCAACCGTAAGCTCATCGAAAATCTGGACGACATTCCTTTTCCTTATCCTGAAATTTTGACCGGGGAGGCCGACGCTGACCACAAAATCTATTATTACGAGTCGAGCAGGGGCTGTCCTTTCAGCTGTGCCTACTGTCTTTCTTCAGTCGAAAAGCGGGTGAGGTTCAAAAGCCTTGAGCGTACTTGCAGCGAGATTCAGATTTTTCTGGACCATGGCATTAATCTCGTGAAATTCGTTGACCGGACATACAATCTTGACGAAGACCGTTACATCGGAATCTGGGAATACATCCTTGCCCACCACAACGGAAAGACTATGTTCCACTTTGAGATTGAGGCTGAATACCTTTCACAAAAGGCTCTTTCTTTTCTTCAGACTGTTCCGGCGGGCGTCATGCAGTTTGAGATGGGAGTTCAGTCCGCAAACAAAAAGACTCTGGCCGCAATAAACCGCTCGACCAATATCGAAGAGTTGGCGACAAAAATCAAAAAGATTCCGCGCACAATCCACCAGCACCTTGACCTTATCGCAGGTCTTCCTTATGAGGATTTTGAAAGTTTTGGCCAGAGCTTTGATTTTGTGATGGATTTAAGGCCTGACGCGCTCCAGCTGGGATTTCTTAAAATCCTGGGCGGAACTGTCATGGAGAAATACGCAAGCGAACACGGCTGGAAGTGGATGGAAAGCCCGGTCTATGAGACTTTTTCGACTCCTTATCTCAGTTTTGACGACATAGCTTTTTTGAAGGACATTGAGACTGTAACGGATGCTTACTGGAACAAAGGGACTTTTGAACGCACGATGAGCTATGTTTTCAGGTTTACGAGTCCGTGGGCATTTTTCTGCTCCCTTGTGGAATACGGAAGGAAAGTAAATGCATTCTCTCAGTCCCGAAAAGAATCTTACTGGTTTGAGCTAATAAGCAGCTTTATTATAGAAGAAAAGTGTCAGCTTCTCGAAAAGGCATTGGACAAAAAACTGATTTACGACCTTCTTCGCTATGATTTTGTTCGTGCCGGAAAGAAAGGAAATTTCCCCGCATGGTACTCTCATATTTACAGCAAGGAAAATCACAGGAAACTTCTTGATGAAAACGGCCTTCTGGCAAATTCAAGGATTGGATTCTCAATCACCGAATACGAGGAATTCGATTATGATGTAAGTGCCGAAAAACCGGAAGAAAGGAAAGGCCACACGGCACTTCTTATAAAATACAAATAAATTTATTGATAATAGGACTTATTACTATTTACAAAGATTCTCTAATATGCTATTCTTCTGACATCGAGGAGGTAACGCAATGCAGAATCGTAATTCAGCACAGAGAACCTTGATCA
>CAMOEE010000149.1 GCA_946611835.1 uncultured Treponema sp.
CCTGCGAAAATGTTGACCAGGCCTTTAATCTTTCCGCCGGCTTCTTCCCGCTCGTCTTTGATTTCCGGGCGGTTAAGATACTGCTCAAAGATTGACTTCAAAATCCAGTCGTGGCCGACATAGTTGTTTCCCTTAAAGCCAGGAGTTTTTGCCCAGATTACCGGCTTTTCTTCATCTTCAAATTCCTGAGCAACTTCCTTGATGTCATCGCCGATAATCTCGCCTGTACATCCAGAAAGCACCACGAACAAGTCAGCGTCGATGACACGAAGCGCATTGTGAATCGTTGAGCGCAATTTTTCTGCACCGCCGAATACAACTTCCTTCTCCGAAATCGAAGTACAAGGGAAGATGTTCGGGCTGTAACGACCGCTGGTTCCGTTGTTGTCGTTCAGTTTTGAAGCACATCCCGGTCCAGAATGAAGGACAGGAATCGCACCCGTAATCGACTGAACAGTCTGCATAGCAGCCAGCGCACACTTGTAACGCGGCTGATCAAGAATTTTCGCCATACTCAATACCTCTTTTTTATAACCACAGATGTCACAGATGTCACAGATTAAAAGTTTAGGTAAATGATAATCGTCTGTGAAATACGAAAATTCTTTCATTTACAAAACATATATCTGTGTAATCTGTGGTTTCTTATTTCCTATTTTTTCTTTCCTTTATTTTTATTCTGTATTCGTTGATTTTTGCTATTGCTTCGTCTATCGGAAGAACGATGTCGTAAGCGGTGACTTTGTATTTCGCCAGCGCACGAATTGCGTGAGGCCCGATTTTTGCAACGAGAACATAATCCACATCGCTAAGAGCTTTCGCAATTTCGTCCATCGGCGAACCACCCTCGCCCGCTCCGTTGTGACCACCGCAGCCCGCAGTTTCTTCCCTAGCCGACTGAGTTCCGCCACATTCGCCCCCCGAGCAAGCAGCACGAACATCCCTCTCCTCGATGTCTTCAAACTTGCCGCTATCCTCATCGACATCAAAAATCAAAAAAGACTGAACATGTCCGAAATGAGAATCGACTGTCTTTCCGTCGCTTGTGGCAACCGCAACCTTATATTTAGCCATGACTGAATGTCTCCTTTGTGTTCACCCGTCCCATATAAATTTCGCTTCCGATGTCGTATTCGCCCGGAACTCCGATTGCATCTGCACGGCAATGAGCACAGTGTGTGAAAATATTGATGTAGGGGTACGCTGCTTTTCGTGCGTCATCAAGCTGCTTAAAGGTCGGGGCTTCAAGATGCTTAAGCTCGTTCTGTGGAATCAGCGGGATAATATTGTAGATATGAGCGCCCGCATCCTTTACGGTGTAGGCAATCTCCTCAATATGCTGGTCGTTGATTCCCGGACAGAGAACAGAATTGACTTTTATCAACATTCCGCTGTCGGCGACTTTTTTGATTCCTTCAATCTGGTTATGAATCAAGATTTTTGCCGCCTCGACTCCGGTATAAATCTCTCCGTGATAAATAATTCTGTTGTTGAGCTGGGCTTCGATTTCCGGTTCTACGGCATTGACCGTAACAGTGAGCGTGTCGATTCCAACCTCAATCAGCTCGTCCGCCCTCTCCGGGAGCAGAAGACCGTTCGTACTCATACATCGAATCAAGTTAGGAAATTCTTTTTTGACAAGACGGAATGTATCGAGGGCATAATTTGTAGCAAGAGTATCACCTGGTCCCGCAATTCCAACGACCGTAAGTTCAGGGCATCGTTCAAGGGCACGACGAATATATTCACACGCCTCTTCAGGCTTAATCACCGTGCTTGTAACTCCAGGTCTGTTTTCTGTCTCATTGATTTTTCTGTCGCAGAAGCGACATTCAATATTGCAACCAGGAGCCACGGGCAGATGAATTCGCCCTTTATTGTGTTTATGCGGTCCGAAACACGGATGCTCGCGGTAAATTGTCTGTTCGTCCAATGCCATAGTTTTTAGCCCTCTTAATTCTTCATCGTTAGATTGAGTAGTTTCCTTCCGGCTCCATCATTCCGTTCTCAATAAGGATTTCCTCAAGGCGTTCCTGTGTGATAGGTGTCGGAATCGTAAAGTTTGTGTTCTCATCGATTGCCTGAGCCAAATCTCGGTAAACCTGTGCCTGAGAGCTTTCTGGAGCATACTCGATTACAGTCTTCTTTCGGATTTCTGCCTGCTGAACGATGTTGTTTCGTGGAACAAAGTAAATCAGCTGGGTGTTAAGCTCTTTTGTGAAAGCACGGAGCAAATCAAGCTCACGGTCAACATTTCGGCTGTTACAGATAATTCCGCCCAATCGGACATCGCCTCGCTCTGCATAACGAGCAATACCTTTACAAATATTGTTAGCGGCGTACAAAGCCATCATCTCACCAGAAGCGACGATGTAGATTTCCTGAGCCTTGCCCTCACGGATTGGCATTGCGAAACCACCACAAACGACATCACCCAAGACATCATAGAAAACATAGTCCAAATCTTCTGTATAAGCACCCAGATTCTCAAGCATTGAAATAGAAGTGATGATACCTCGACCAGCACAACCAACTCCCGGCTCCGGACCGCCTGACTCAACGCATCGAACGCCTTTGAATCCGACTTTCTGCAAGTCTTCAAGCTGAATCTCTGTCTTGTTGTCACGGATTGTATCCAATACAGTTTTCTGATGAAGACCACCGAGCAAAAGGCGGGTTGAATCCGCCTTCGGGTCACATCCTACTACCAGAACCTTTTTTCCCAGTTCGAGCAGACCTGCCGTCAGGTTCTGCGTTGTTGTCGATTTTCCGATTCCACCCTTTCCGTAAATCGCTATCTGCCGAAGTTTTTTTGCCATTTTCGCACCTCTTTTTTTATTTATTTATTTTTTTACCTATTGCGTAAGTAGGTTATGTGTATTATTATGATATTAACCTAGTATGTCAATGGGTATACCAAAACTTTTTTTAAGTGAGTTACAACAATGTTAAAGATTTCAACCAAAGGACAGTATGCGCTTCTCATCATGACAGAACTTGCAGAGCAGAATCAGGACAGCTACATTCCGCTCAAACTGCTCTCGCACAGGCACAATCTTTCGACGAAATACCTTGAGCAGATTCTGATTCAGCTCAGTAAGTCGGGGCTTGTCACAGGACTTCGTGGAAACAACGGCGGTTACAAGCTTTCCCGCCCCGCCCAAGAATACACGGTCGGCGAGATTTTGCGTGCAATGGAGGGCGACCTGAATCCAAGAACAGTCACGGACACGCCGGCGGTAAGTTCCGTGGGCAACGATGATTTCTGGAACGAGTTCAACACGGTCATCAACGATTATGTGGACTCAAACACGCTGGAGCAAATAGCAGAGAAAAACCGTCAGTTCAACGGTTACGATTATTGTATATGATAGCCTAAAACACAAAACGGCTTCCCGTCGAAAACCTGTCCCGAACCTCGCAGTGAGCATAGCTCAGGCGAGTTCGTGCCAGAACTTCGACTCCAGCCGTTTTGTGCCTTTTCCGTCATATATAAGCATAGTTTTGAACTGAAGCGGTTTTTTAACATAGAAAATTTGGGCGTTACCCGCCTTCGGCGGGTCGGGCTTTCCGGGGTTCCGTGCTTTCGCACTGCATTGCCTTCACTTCGTTTCGGCAACGGCTTCGCCGCCCCTACAATCCCTAACGCTTAGCTGGAGAATTTAAAAATGAATATTGATACAATTTGTGTTCGGGGCAGAATTGATTATGAGGCTTCAGACAAGACAGGGGCGATTGCGCTTCCTATTTATCAGTCGGCGACCTTCGCTCACCCAGCTTTGGGACAGTCTACGGGTTACGATTATTCCCGCCTCAAAAACCCAACCCGTGATTATCTTGAAAAACTCGTTGCATCTCTTGATCATGCCGGGTTCGGCTTTGCCTTCAACTGCGGGCTTGCCGCAATCACAGCACTTTTTGATGCGATTATCCTCAAGCAAAAGGACGGGGAGCGCCTTCATGTCGTCTGTTCCGATGACCTTTACGGCGGAACAGAGCGATTTTTGAACACAATCGGGAAAAAACTCGGCTTCGACACGACCTATGTTGATACGACCGAACTTTCAAACATCAAAAACGCAAGGAAAGCAAACACGAAAGTAATTTTCATCGAGACTCCGGGAAATCCGCTGATGAAAATTACGGACATCAAAAAGACCGCAGACTACGCCCACTCAATCGGCGCAATCTTAATCGTAGACAACACATTCCTCACGCCCTACCTTCAGCAACCTCTCTTGCTTGGAGCTGATGTTGTCGTTCAAAGCGGAACAAAATTCCTCTGCGGGCATAATGACACGCTTGCAGGTTTTGTTACGACAAATGATAAGACTCTGGCTGAAAATCTTGAGGTTATTACAAAAACAACTGGAGCAGCCCTTCCTGCATTTGACAGCTACATGATTGTCCGTGGAATCAAAACACTCTCTGTGAGACTTGACCGCCAGTGCGAGAACGCCCTTAAAATAACTGAGGCATTGAAAAAAAATCCGCGCGTTAAGAAAATCCTCTTTCCGGGGCTTTCAGACAGCAAAGGATATGAGATTTCGAAAAGGCAGGCTCGTGGTTTTGGAAGCATGATTTCATTTTATGTTGACAGCCGTGAAACTGTGGAGCGGGTATTAAAAAATGTAAAGATAATTCATTTTGCAGAAAGTCTGGGTGGTGTTGATACTTTGATTACATATCCTGCGACCCAAACTCATGTGGATGTTCCTGAAGAAGAACGAAATGAGCGTGGAATTACAGACACTCTTTTGCGTCTGAGTGTTGGAATTGAAAATGCTCGGGATTTGATTTCTGATCTTGAGAATGCTCTTGGGGCAACAAATTAATTGCACATAAAAATCAAAATATAAGGAGAAAAGCTATGGCAGACATCAAACAGAGTTCATTGGAATTGATTGGAAAGACTCCGATTTTACAATTGAACAACTATTCAAAAAAATCAGGTATTACAGGTGCAACAATTCTTGCAAAACTTGAGTACCTTAATCCGGCAGGAAGCGTAAAAGACCGAATCGCTCTTGCAATGATTGAAGACGCTGAGTCTAAAGGACTCTTAAAACCGGGGGCAACAATCATTGAGCCTACAAGCGGTAACACAGGTATAGGTCTGGCAGCTATAGCTGCTGCAAAAGGTTATCATGCAATCCTCACGCTTCCAGAAACTATGAGTGTAGAGAGAAGAAATCTTCTTAAGGCTTATGGGGCTGAAATCGTGCTTACGGAAGGTGCTAAGGGAATGAAAGGTGCGATTGCTAAGGCTGAAGAGATCCGTGCGACAACTCCTGGAAGCTTTATTCCAGGTCAGTTTGTTAATCCTGCAAACCCTGCAATACACAAAAAGACAACAGGTCCTGAAATTTGGAATCAGACAGACGGAAAAGTTGATTTCTTTGTAGCTGGTGTTGGAACCGGCGGAACTTTGTCAGGTGTCGGTGAATTCCTCAAGTCAAAGAATCCGAACGTAAAAGTGATTGCAGTTGAGCCTGCAACAAGTCCGGTTCTTTCAAAAGGTGTGGCCGGTGCTCATAAAATTCAGGGAATCGGAGCTGGTTTCGTGCCGGATGTCCTCAATACCAAAATTTATGATGAGATTATCACTGTAGAAAATGAAGATGCTTTTGCTGAGGGAAAGGCTTTTGCTCAAAGCGAAGGAATCCTCGTAGGAATTTCAAGCGGTGCCGCATTGAAAGCTGCCAGAATTCTTGCAGAACGACCTGAAAACAAAGGCAAGAACATCGTAGTTCTTCTCCCTGACTCAGGAGACCGATATTTGAGTACACAGCTTTTTACTGAAAATTAAATTCCAGTAAACAAAAATTTATAAAAAAGAAGGAAAATCCATGTCTTATAACTTTAACAAAATTACTGACCGACACAATACAAATGCAATTAAGTTTGACCTTGCGCTTGCGCGTGGAAAACCAGAGGATGTTCTTCCTCTCTGGGTTGCGGACATGGATTTTCCGACTGCTCCTGAAATCCTTGAAGCCCTTCACGAAAAAGTGAATCATGGAATTTTCGGATATTCCGTTCCAAACGAAAAATTTTATGATGCGGTAAAAAACTGGCAGAAAACAGAGCATGATTTCGACATTGCACGGCACTGGGTTGTCACCACACCGGGAGTTGTTTTTGCAATCGCGTGCGCAATCA
>CAMOEE010000150.1 GCA_946611835.1 uncultured Treponema sp.
CTGCTCATATTTAAATTTTAGCAGATTTGAATTCACTTGTAAATTTAAAATAATTTGGGCTGCCCCATACTTTTGGGACAGCCCCTTTTTCAATTTTTTTTCATTTTTTTTCTTCCCGACTGCCGAAAACCCATTTTCTTTTACTATATATATGCAAGGAGATTTAAAACATGACTATCTGTTCTTTTTCACCTTTCGGTTACGAGGGTGCTTTGGTCACTGTTGAAGTTGACTTGCGGCGAGGAATTCCTGCAGTTGACATCGTAGGGCTTGCGGATAATGCCGTCAAGGAATCCAGAGAAAGAATGCGCTCTGCCATCCGGAATTCGGGGTTTGAGTTCCCAATGGAGCGTGTTCTGATTTCACTTTCACCGGCGGACTTAAAAAAAGAAGGCTCCGGTTTTGATTTGCCGCTCGCGCTGGCCGTTCTTTCGGCACAGGAGAACGGTAATTCCAGACCAAAGGAGGAAGGAGACATTTCTGAAGAAAGTGAACCGATTCTTGTAATGGGCGAGCTGGAGCTTTCCGGGGCAATCAGGCCGGTAAGGGCTGTTCATGCGGCGGCAAGTACGGCTCTTCAGGCAGGAATCACAAAATGCATTGTTG
This sequence comes from uncultured Treponema sp., assembly GCA_946611835.1. GTDB lineage: Bacteria > Spirochaetota > Spirochaetia > Treponematales > Treponemataceae > Treponema_D. The sequence continues at coordinate 607 of CAMOEE010000150.1, forward strand.
CCCAGGCAAATGCGGCTGAGGCAAGGGAAGTTTCAGGGATGAAAGTCTACGGTGCGGTAAATCTTTCGGATGCATTCGAGGCCCTTTCTAAGACGGAGCTTTTCACGGGAACGGAAGAAAACGACGATAATTTTTTCGTGCCGGACGGGAGCGTGAATGTGAAGGGAGTGCTTTTTCCGGAGGAAGATGAAAGCATGGAATTTGCAGACATCAGGAATCAGAAAAAACTCGTTCGGGCCCTGCAGATTGCGGCGGCGGGAGGTCACAATATTTTAGCTTACGGGCCACCCGGCTGCGGAAAAACGCTCGCCATGTCAAGGTTTCCGGTGCTGCTTCCCCTTCTGACAGTGGAAGAGGCACAGTCAACGACAAGAATTCACTCGATTGCAGGACTTTTAAGGCCGGACCAGCCTTTGCTGAGAGTTCCACCATTCAGGATTCCCCATCAGACTTCTTCGATAGAGGGAATCTGCGGAGGCGGGGCACACTGCAGACCGGGAGAGATTTCCCTTGCTCACAACGGAGTCCTTTTTCTGGATGAGGCGGCGGAATTCAAGACTTCGGTTTTGCAGATGCTCAGGGTTCCGATTGAAAACGGGACGATCACAATAAGCCGGGCAGGAAGGACGACAGTTTACCCGGCAAAATTCCAGCTTCTCGTTGCGACAAATCCCTGTCCCTGCGGGAATTACGGTTCTCCGAACAAGATATGCCTCTGCTCCATGAAAAGCGTCGAACAGTACTGGCGTAAATTCTCAGGTCCGCTTTTAGACAGAATTGACATTCGCATTCCTGTTGGAAACGATACGGCAAATCTGGCGGTCCTCGACAAAAATCCGCCCCACCCCTGCGAAATCTGCACGGATCAGACGAATTGCGCAAGCTGCCAGAAAGTCCAGTCGATGGAAATTGAGGAAGAAGCCCCGCTCTCAACGGCAAAGCTTCGTGAAGGAATCGCAAACGCCATTTTGATTCAGCGGGAAAGGCAGGGAAAGCGGAATTCAAGGCTCAGCCCCCAGGAAATTCTGGACTTCTGCAAACTCGGGCGGGAAGAACAGTCGATTCTTGACGGAGCGATTAATAACCATGATTTTTCACACCGGGCAATAAGCTCGGTTCTGAAACTTTCGCGCACAATCGCAGACATGGAAAAGTCGCAGAAAATCAAAAGCGGGCATTTAATCGAAGCGATTGAACTTAGGCTGGACTCAGGCCCCCTGGATTTGTTCAACGGGGAATAGGAAGTGGAAAGTGGAAAGTGGAAAGATGAAAGTGGAAAGATGAAATCGGGAAGTGGGAAGGGAGTCGCCGGGTGCTTGCATCCGGACATAAAAAAACCTTGCTAGATTTCTTTTACCTGGCAAGGTTTTAACTACCGGGTCTGAGACTCGAACTCAGACGCCCGTGAAGGCAACAGATTTTGAGTCTGTAGTGTCTACCATTTCACCAACCCGGCAAGTGAAGAAAGAATATCAAAAAAAGAAAAACAATTCAAGCACTTTATGCTAGAATACAGGAGAATATCGGTGAAATCAAAAAATGCGTCCGCTACCAGAAAAGCACGGCTGTTTCATCACGGTGCAAGGTGATAGGTATTAGACTCAGTCGCTTTGCTCCTTCGCACCTTGCAAGTGATTCCACAGCCGCTCTGCTTTTCTTCACGCTACCGCATTTTTTTGATTTACTGTTTTTTTATTGCATTGTTTGTACTTAATTTTTGATATTCTTTCATCTTACATAAAAAAAAAGGAAAATATGATGGATTTTGTTGGAAAGGAAGCGGAGGTCGTCCTTAAATCTGTTTTTGGATATGATTCCTTCAGGCTTCTTCAGAAAGATATTATTTCTAATGTGCTTGCCAAAAGGGATACCCTGGCAATTATGCCCACTGGCGGAGGGAAATCGCTTTGCTATCAGATTCCGGCTTTGATTTTTGAGGGGCTTACGGTTGTAGTATCGCCTTTGATTTCCCTCATGCAGGATCAGGTGGCGGCTTTGAATGCGGCCGGCGTAAATGCGGTCTTTTTGAATTCTACGGTGGAATGGGAAGATTACAAGGATTCGATGAATTCAATCCGGCGGGGAGAAACAAAAATCGTCTATCTTGCCCCGGAAACTCTGGTCACGCCGAAAATCAATGATTTGCTCCATGACTCCAGAGTGACAGTAAGCTGCATCACCGTTGACGAGGCTCACTGTGTCTCGGAATGGGGACATGACTTCCGCCCGGACTATCTTGAAATCTCATCGCTGCGGAATCAGTTTAAGGATGCGGTTTTTCTTGCCCTCACTGCAACCGCAACGCTCAGCGTCCGCGAAGACATCATCAAAAATCTCAGGCTGCAGAATCCGGCCGTGCTTGTCTCAAGTTTTGACCGTCCCAACATTTACCTTGATGTGAGGCAAAAAAATCGGGACGCCCTCGATCAGGTTGTTGAATGCATAAAAAGGCACTGGGATGAAAGCGGAATCATATATTGTTTTTCAAAAAGACAGGTCGATGAGCTCACCGAAAAACTTGACCGGCTGGGATACTCAGTGCTCAATTACCATGCAGGGCTTACAGATGAAGTGCGGGCTGACCATCAGACAAAGTTTATCCGGGATCAGGTTCAGATTATGGTGGCAACCCTTGCCTTTGGGATGGGAATCGACAAGCCTAATGTCCGTTTCGTCATTCACTATGACATGCCCAAGTCCCTGGAGCAGTATTATCAGGAAATAGGACGAGCCGGGCGTGACGGACTGGCAAGTGAGGCCCTGCTTTTGTACTCGGCGGGCGACATCCATAAAATCCGCTATTTTTTTGAGGAGGCGGCCGACAAGACAAGGTGCGAGAATCTTTTGCAGGGAATGATTTCCTATGCCACAGGAAGAACCTGCCGGCGAAAGCTTTTGCTCTCTTATTTTGGCGAAACTTTTACGGGCAAAAATGAACACTGCTGTGATTTGTGCGACACAGGTCCTGCCCCGGAAATTGACATGACCATTCCCTGCCAGAAGCTTATGAGCTGCATCATCAGGACGGGAAACAGGTTCGGCTCTGCCTATGTGATTGATGTCCTTCTCGGCTCACGAGGGAAAAGAATCCTTGAAAACGGACATAATATGCTTTCAACATGGGGAATAGGCCGGGAGCTGGATAAAAATCAGTGGCATGAAGTCGTAAATCTTCTAATCGAAAAGAATTTTATCACAAAGTACGGCGACTACAACATCCTTCTTCTGACTAATGACGGACTTGCGGCACTGAAAAACCGGGACAAAATCATGCTGCCCTTCAACATGCCCAAGAGCAGGGCCACAAAGTCAGACGACTTGTATGCGGAAGGAAGTTTTACGCCCAAATACCACGCCAGCGTAGGAAGTGCCGGCGGAATCATGTTCCCCAAGCCAGAAAAGAAAAAATCAGCATGGGCACAATCAAACTCTCAGCAAAAAGCCCAAAAAGAAGGCTTCGTCCTCCACAAAAAAGAAGTTGATTTCGGAGACGATGCTGAAGCCAGGAGAATCCAGGCAGACCTCAAAAAATGGAGGCGGCGCAAGGCTGAGGAAATGAATGTCCCGCCCTATGTAATTTTCGGCGACAGAACGATGAACGACATTGCGATCAAAAAGCCACGGTCAGAAGCAGCCTTATTCGATGTGAACGGACTGGGTGAGAAGAAGGTGGAGAAGTTTGGGAAAGAAATACTGGAGATTGTTGGGGAAGAGTGAAAAATATTTCATGGATTTTCAATGAGAGAGGTGATAAAATATGAGAGTCATTTGGGATGAAAATAAAAATGAAATCAACATAGCAAAACATGGCGTAAGTTTTGAAACAGCTTCGCTTGTCTTTGTTGATGAATTTAGAATTGAACTTTATGATGCGGAACACAGCACAGAAGGAGAAGACCGATGGCAAATAAAATGTATACAACAGACAATCTGCCAAAACCTGATATGGCAGAAATTGAAAGAATTAAAAATATGTCTGATTCTGAAATTGACACTTCCGATATTCCAGAATTAACAGATTCACAACTCAAAGAAGCTGCCGCAATTGCAAGAAAAAAGAGAAGAGACACTAAGGCCGAAGAGAAAATCCTGGCGATGTAAAATCCATTCGCTTTTTCCACACTTCTGCCTTATACTGATTCCATGTGTAAAAAATGTGGGAAGCCGATTAGTCAGACTCAGATTTTCCGAACTTCGACCTGCGAGTTTTGCGGGGCAGACTTACATTCTTGCGTGAACTGCAAATTCTATTCTCCGGGAAGCCATTACGACTGCCATGAGACAATCGACGAGCTTGTAAAGGACAAGGAAGGTGCAAATTTCTGCGACTATTTTTCGGTCGCTCAGATTGATGCGGGAACTGGAAATCAGGGGCCGGGCAAGTCTGACCAGGCAAGGGCTGCCTTTGCCGCTTTGTTTGGGTAAGGAAAGCCCCTTTCAGGTTGAGCAAAAAGCCGTTCTGGGACTTACAAAAAGGGCGTCTCCCCGGAAGAGTAGACAAGCCCCTCGAAGACAAACTACAATCAAATCAATATGACTGCACTTATCACTGGTGCCTCTGGTGGAATCGGGGCGGAACTTGCCCGGCTTTTTGCATCTGACGGGGTTGACCTTGTTCTGGTTGCCAGACGGAAAGAAAAATTAATTGAGCTCAAAAATGAACTTGAATCGGCTCATAAAATCAAGGTTTCGGTTTTTGAGTGCGATTTATCAAAGGACGGGGCGGCGATGGAAGTTCTGGCTTTCACAAAAGAAGAGGCTCTTTCAGTCGATGTGCTTGTGAACAACGCAGGATTTGGTGACTGGGGACTTTTTGCTGACTGCAATCTTGAAAAGCAAAACCAGATGATTCACCTGAACATTCTGACCCTCACTGAACTTACGAGGCTTTTCCTTACGCAAATGACAGCACGGAAAAGCGGGCGTATTTTGAATGTGGCTTCAATCGCAAGTTTTATGCCGGGGCCTAAAATGTCGGTTTATTATGCCTCAAAGGCTTTCGTCCGATCCTTTACGGAGGCCCTTTCTGTCGAACTGAAGCACACAGGCGTAACGGTTACGGCTCTCTGTCCGGGGCCGGTTGCAACGGATTTCTGGGACAGGGCGGAAGCTGGCTCTTCAAAAATATTCAAGAGCCTGATTTTTGCGGATTCAAAATACATAGCAAAATACGGCTACAAAAAACTGATGAAAGGAAAAGTCCTGGCTCTTCCCGGCCTTTCAACTCAGATTTTCGCATTCCTCACGAAGATTATGCCAAGAAATTTAGTGCGAAACATGGTCTACAAGATTCAAAAATAAGCACAGGGCTAGGGATTGTAGGGGCGGCGAAGCCGTTGCGGAATGACTGAGCGTAGCGACGAGCATAGCGAAGAAATGCAGCAATGCAACCCCGAAAAGCCCGGCCGCTGCGTTACGGAGCGCAAGCGAAGTAGCGGCGGGAGCCCCCAAACTGCAACTTGCCAACTGCTACCTGTTGTCTGTTATCTCAAAACGCTTCCACGAATTCTTTTTACGAACTTTGCCTGTCCGATT
>CAMOEE010000151.1 GCA_946611835.1 uncultured Treponema sp.
GGCCGGAATCGGGGTTCTGACAAAATGTCGCTTGAACTTGTTCACCGCGACATTTTTGGCAGGTTCCCGATGCGAGCGCATTTGTTGTCGTGCTCGCTTGGAGGCCGTTTTTTTTGTTTAGGGTTCGAAAATCCCAAAACTCGATATTATCGCAAACATTCTTATTAGCGGTTAGCTGAATATGGGTCGTAAGATTTTGCAGGGTTGTATACGCCCTCACGGTACTCGCCGGTGATGCTCGGGACCTTCATCTTCATGCCGGGAAGAATAAGGTTGGGATCATTGGGGCGAGGCATGTTCTTTTTGTTCTCTTCGTTCTGGTACAGGTTTTCCCAAAGGAGAGGGTTGTCATAGATGTAAGGGCGGCCTGAGATATTCCAGTAACAGTCCTTTGTCTCTGCCCAAGGGCGAACGACATAGTATTCAGGAAGAGGTGTAATCTCACGGATGTCAGCAAGAGCTGTAAGAACCTGTTTTGCGAAAGCTGTCGCAGAAACATAATCCTCTTTGTTGTATGACTCCTGTGCGCTTGCAAAAGACTTCTGGGCAGAAGAATATGCCATAGGGAAGTTTCGCTCAGCATTGATGCTTTTTGCGTACTCAAGCTTTTTTGAAGCCTGTTTCATTACAGTGTCACAATCAGCCCGTGCCAGCATTTTTTTGACGAACTCCTCAGAAAGCCGGGCATTTTCCTCGGCTTTGGCAGCATATTCCTCGGCAAGGACATATTCTCCGGCATCAAGGGCGTGCTCTGCCTTTCGGGTGTATTCGTCAGCAAGTTTCTGATATGTGTTGTTTTTGTAGCTTACAGAGAAAGCAAGCATACCTGAAAGCAGGAACGAGGCAAGGACAAGAACTTTTTTCATTTTACATCTCCTTCGGAAGCTTTTTCAGCGGCTTCTGCGGCCGCAGTTATGGCTTCGTCGATGACGGCTGCCTTTTTGGCTTCTTCGCTGCTCTCAACATCAATTACGGCATCATCAGGGTTTGCGAATTTATCTTCTTCAAGAAGAACTGCATCTTCCTTCTCGATTCCGGCTACGTCCCCCTCAAGAGGAGCGATTGTATCAGCCTCTTTCGTGTAATTCTCGGCATCGGCAACCCTTTTTTTGGCACGGTCAATCGCAGCCTGGGCTTCGGCTCGTTTTGCGGCGATTGTCTCATACAGCTTTGTGAAAGCATTTTTTGCTATGCGATAGCCTTTGTAAGCGCCCTCCATGTCTTTTGTGACGAAAGACGCATCAGCTTTTTTGAATGTATTTGAGGCGTCGGCGTAATCAGCCTTTTTTGCGACACCAGCCTTTACACTGTCAGCGTTCTTTTTGGCAGCAAGAGCTGCACTTCGCTCAGTTTTTGCCATTTCCGCAAGCTGTTTTAAAAGAAGAGCTGAGTATGCGGCAAGGGCTTTGTCGGCATTAGCCCGCATGTCCTTTCCGTTTTCTGAAGCCTCGAAATCAGAGAGGGCCTTTTCTGCGTCGGCATCTGAAAGACCGTATTCATCAGCCTTAAGCTTGAGCTCTTTTGCCGTGGAAGCCGTTGCGAGGGCCTCATAGCGGGAAATCACATCCTTGAGTTTTTCGGAATGGTCAGCATTCGGATCCGAAGTGATTTCTGCCTTTACATCAGAATAATATTTGTCTGTTGCAGAAAATACATCCGGGTAATATTTTTGAGCACCGGCATCGACTGCCTTTTTGCGGGCGGCTTCTGCCTGTGAAAGAAGCTCCTCGTTCTGCTTAGAAAAATCCTCTGCAGGTACTTCTGGCTCCGGCTCCTCAACAACTGGAGCAGGCTCTTCCTGTTTTGGCGGCTCAGGCTCAGTTTCTGGCTCGGCCGTCGGAGTTGAACCGCAGGAAACAAAAGCAAGAACTGCGGCGATGCTAAAAAATGTAAGTAAATACTTTTTCATTTTAATCTCCATTAATTCTCTGTCATTTTTCAATAAAATTATTATTTAAAACAAATTATAGAATAGAAACTAATCATAAGCAATAAATTTTAGCCTTCACTGGAAAGAAAAAAGTGCAATTTGAGCAATTCGGGGATATAATTAGAGATATTATAAATAAGAGTTGTCCGGAAACTTTGCTCGCTAAACGGATATCGTTTTAAGGGCAGCTTCCGCTAAAAATTCTAATTTGGGGAGCATCTCAATGGCAGAAAACTTCACTTACGACTTTATCGGGGACCACATGCAGGTCGCAGAAGGAAGCGGCGGCTGGAATCTTGAGCTTAACAAGATTTCATGGAACAAAAAACCGGCGAAATACGATTTGAGAAGCTGGAGCGGAGACCATCAGAAGATGGGAAAGGGCATCACCCTGACAGCCGAAGAACTTACAAAACTCAGGGATTTACTGAACAGTATCGAAATAAGCTGATTGCTTGACGCCTGCACCCGGCTTTGACATTCAGAGCTGAGAGCGAACTTTTGGTAAAATGCTTATTCAGCCTCGTACTTTGCGCAACGGCCGCCATTCTTCATTATGATTTCGTAAAGAAGGAGGGAAAGCTGATTTTCCTGCATTGTCTGCCCGGTTGAGCGGATTTCAGAATCTGTTCCTGCTATCGAAGCAAGGATTGCAGCACACTGGCCGAAAGACCAGACTCTTGAAGCCCTGGAATACTGGTTTCGTGAGCTTTTGCTTGAAAAGCCTTTTGTTTTGAGCGCAAAATCATCAAGGTATGCACCGCCCGCATGAATAGAGTGCCAGAGCTCAAGGCGGCGGAAGCAAGATGCAAGCCCCGCAAGAATCATGACAGGGCTGTTGTTTTTTGTGAGCAGTATTTTCTGAAGAATCGAAAGGGCCGCCTCCAGACGGGCGCCCGGCGACTCCGAAGGATTTGCCATTGAATCAAAAAGGGAGAATGCGGACTCCTCCCGGTTGTGGGCCAGAATTTGCTCCACATCTGACTCTGTAATAGTGTGTTCTTTTGGAAAACACAGGAAAAATCTGTTGCACTCAGTGCGAAGGGCCTCTGTGTTGTTTTCTGTAAGCTCAAGAATCGAATCGACAGCTTCCGGCTCGACTGAATAACCGTTTTTGCGGAAATAGCCCTGAAGCCAGGAAGAAAGCCTGCTCTCGTCCATCGCCCAGAAAATCTGCTTGTTTTCTTTGGGAACAAGCTTGTCCAGCTTGGAATCGACTGAAATCTCGTCTGAAACGAGAATCAGAACGGAAGAATCTTTTGCACTTTTGAGCCAGGAAGCAATAAGCTCAATCTCGTCCTTTTTTTTGACAAGCTCCGCCTCTCTAAGAACAACACAAGTGGCCGGAACGAAGAGGGATTCGGTCTGAAGTTTGGCGATTATATCCTCGATTTTGGAATCGGACGCATACAGAAGATAATTGTCCGCCTCACCAAATTTTTTGACAAGAGAATTTTTTATTGAATCAACCTGCTCGTTACGGCTGCCGATTTCCGGCCCTGTGTAAAGATAGATAGGAGCTGCCATTAAAATCGCTCTCAGGCCTTAGTATGTTCGAACGATGTTTGACAGGATGCCGACAATCGTGACATCAGTTGAATAAATCGGCTGGAAAGCTGAGTTTTCTGGCTGAAGACGGATACGATCGGCCTCTTTGTAGAATCGTTTGAGAGTGATTGCGTTGTCTATTACAGCGACGACAATCTGACCGTCAACGGCGGTTTGAGCCTGCTCGATTACAGCGAGGTCGCCCTCAAGGATGCCGGCCTCTATCATGCTCTGCCCGCGAACCCGGAGTGCGAAATAACTCTTGCCAGGGCGAACGAATGGCTCCGTGAGGTTTACATAGCCGTCAAGGTTTTCTTCGCTCAGAAGAGGTTTACCCGCGGCGACAGTTCCAAGAAGGGGAACCTTGCTGATAAAGGCTTCCGGCTGGCGACTTGCGCCAGAAATTACATTGAGAGACCGGGCCCGCTTTTGAGTCTGAGAGAGGAAGCCTTTTTTTTGCAATGCGGCAATATGATCCTGAACCGCACGGAGAGAAATGCTGAAATGTTCACCGATTTCACGGACTGTCGGAGGATAGTTGTTTTCTTTTGTGAATCCAGAAATAAAATCCAAAACTTCCTGCTGTCGTTCTGTAATCTGTTTCATTTTAGACTCCTTTGCGTATCTTACGCAGAATTATTTAGTCTTCTTCAAATTTGCTTTCAAAAAGCTGTGCGATTGCCTCTACAGCCTGTTTTTCGTCCGCACCTTCGGCCCTGAGAGTGAGCTGAGTGTTGTAACCGGCCGCCATTGTGATTACGCCCATGATTGATTTTGCATTTACTGCCGCAGAATCCTTTTCAATGGTGATTTCTGATGAAAATTTGTTTGCTGTCTGCGCGATGAGGGCAGCCGGACGAGCGTGGATTCCAGCTCGGTTCAGAACAGTTAGAAATTTTTCTGTCATAAAATATTCTCCTATTTTTGAAAGCTCCGCAAAAGCGGTATATTCAACTTTATACTTTGGTTAGTAAGAGTCATCCATGCCGTAGTAGGTGCTCTGTGCCTCGCCAGTCTCAATCCATTTGAGGATGCTCTGATTGAAGTCGCGGGCGGAATTGTATCCGCGGGCTTTGAGACGCTCGTTCATGGCGGCGGCCTCAATGATGATTGGCAGGTTTCGACCAGGCTTTACAGGAATTTCGATTGCAGGAACTTTTACGCCCAGAAAATCAACCGTCTCCATGTTGTTTCCGACCCGGTCGTAGACCTTTGAATTGTCCCATTCTTCGAGCCGGATGACCAGCTGGATTTCTTTTTGCTCACGGATTGAACCGACACCATACATCTGTGCGATGTTGATTATGCCCAGGCCCCTGATTTCCATGTGGTGGGAAATGAGAGTGTTGGCACCCTGCCCCAAAATTGAATTGCCGTTTACGCTGCGAATTTCAACGATGTCGTCGGCAACAAGACGATGGCCCCGCTCAACAAGCTCAAGAGCACATTCTGACTTACCGACACCGGAATGCCCCGTAAGGAGGATGCCGATACCGTAAACCTCGACAAGAACACCGTGAAGAGTTTTTTTGGGTGCGAATACATTTGACAAGACCCGCATGAGGCGGAGAGAAAGCTCCGTAAGCCCGAGTTCTGAAAGCAGAATAGCACTGCCCGACTTTTCTGCAAGATTTATGAAATCCTCTGGGGGAACTATGTTGCGGGCAAAAATCATGCAGGGAATGGCGTAGTTAAAAAGCTGGGAAAGGGACTGGGAATTGTTTTCGTCGTAGAGCTTGCGGAGATAGGCACTCTCTGCCTTTCCGAAAAGCTGGATACAGCCGCTTGAGAATGAATCGTAAAAACCTGTGAGAGCAAGCCCCGGCCTGTTAATTTCCGGCACGGAAATGGCGTTTGCAAGGCTCGTGCGCCCGCCGATACACTTGAGGTACAACTGACTGTGCTCAGGAAGCTCCATATCGAGCAAATCCAGTACGGTAAAAACTTTGTCCGCCATGGGTTTACTATACATTTTGTAAGCAAATTGTGCAAGTATTTTTTATTATTTTAAGTAAAAACAAGACAAAAAAGCCCCGCTTCTTTTTGCGGGGCAAGGAATTTATTTAATTGTTATTTTTTTTCCTGGATTTTGTCCTTCTCCTTTTTGACTTTTGTGTCAAGAACATCCATAAGTTTGTTTAGTGCAGCACCGAAGTCAAAGTCCTCAGAAGCGACATGTCCCTGAGCGCCCCACTTGAAGTTTACTGTACAATCAAAACTGTAAGCCTTGTCATGCTTTACACGAAGAATCAGGTCGACGATTAAGTCCTCCGCATAAGAAATTCGTGAAAGTTTTTTCTCAATCATATCAGATTGTTTTTCTTCAAATACAAAGCCGACGGCTGAAACTGATTTTGTCATTTTAATGCTCCTTTATCTGGAAGTTTTCGCCATATAACATGCAACGCAGTCAGAACAATGGCGAAGCGATATATCCTCTCTCTTGATTTATTATACAACGGAATTTCAAAATCGCCAAATTTATTTTTGGGGATTTTAAGGGGCTTGCCCCTTAGGAGAATGGGGTGCGGCGCAACGAAGTGCGACGCGGGGCTGTCCTAGAAGTTATTAAAGATTTCAAAAAGGGCAGCCTTTTTTATGTTTAAATGAATTTTGTAGATTTTCGTTTATTGTTTTTTTTC
>CAMOEE010000152.1 GCA_946611835.1 uncultured Treponema sp.
CATGATTAAAGAAGAAGAAGTCGTCGTGATGATTTCAAAGATGGGTTACATCAAGAGAGTTCCACTCACACTCTACAAAGCGCAGAGTAGGGGAGGAAAGGGCAGCTTAAGTGCCAACCTCATCGAAGATGATTACATCAATCAGATTTTCATCGCCACAACAAAATCATACATCACATTCATGACCGACGAAGGAAAGGCTTACTGGATTAAAGTTCACGAGATTCCTGAGTCGAGCCGAAGCAGCCGTGGTTCAAGCGTCAAGTCGCTCCTCCAGCTTTCTGCGGACGAAGAAATCACAACAATCGTCACCATGAAGGATTACACCGATTCTCAGTTCATCTTCATGGCTACGGCCAACGGTGTAGTCAAAAAATGTCAGACAACAGAGTTTGCAAATGCAAAAACACGAGGTGTAATCGCAATCAAACTCAAAGACGGCGATAAACTTGTATCTTCTATTTTGACTAGCGGAAACAAAGAAGTTATGCTAGTCACCCGTAGAGGTCAAGCCCTCCGCATAAATGAAGAAGACGTAAGACCGATGGGCCGTGCAAGTGCCGGCGTTACAGGCATCCGTCTTTCACAGGGAGACGAGCTTGCAGCCGCAATCTGTGTCGAAGAAGGAAAAGACGCCCTCGTAATCACAGAAAAGGGCATTGGAAAGCGAGTTGACTTTGAGGAATTCGGTCAGCACGGAAGAGGAACAGGCGGTCAGAAGATTTTTGGAAACACGGACAATAAAGGCGAGATTATTGGAGCCATTGCCGTTGCTGAAGATGCCGAAGTTATCTGTATGACAGGCCAGGGCAAAACCCTTCGTATTAAAGCCGGTGATGTTTCAAAGCAGGGAAGGGGAGCTAGCGGAACACGAGTAATCAACATCGATTCCCCGGACTATGTAGTCGGCTTTGACAGCGTAGCACAAGATAAAGAATAGAGAAAATTTGGGCACTCCCCACACAAGTGTGGGGCGGGCTTTTCGGGGTTCCGCCTTTCGGCTTCATTGCCTGCGGCAACGGCTAACGCCGCCCCTACAATCCCTAGTGCAAAAAATCCGTGTATCAAAAAGATGCACGGATTTTTTTTGTAAAGAACTGTTCTATTATTAGTGTTGATTTTTTTTTCTATTTCACCGGTTCAGGCATACTCTTCACCGAGAATCGCTAAAATCTTACCTCGCAAGAATTTTTAACGCTTCCTATCTTTTTCTTCCAAAATTAAATTAAGCCGTGTGTCAGTATCGATGCACGGCGTTTTTTTTGTACTTGTGATGGAGCTTTTCTCCTATTATCATACCTGCATATGAAAAAATTTAATTTAGCATTTTATACATAATTTTTCCTTGTGAAAAAAATAGCGTGAGAGTGTTTTTATACTTGAAATTTACGCTACCTGTAGTGTAAATAGAATATTAGATTTCACTATCGTTAGGTAGAGAATATCTTGTTTATTTAATCTGCTGTTAGCGTTTCATGTGAAACAATTTGAAAATTTTCGTAAAATTCTTTAAAAATATTTTAAAATACTGCTGACAAAAGTTCGTATGTCGTATACAATAAACATGGGGATAGGTAGTGAAATCAGCCATTCTCCTTTTCGTTCATATCCATAGTGGCTGATTAATAACCATCAGGCGGCCGGAGAAGCAGAAGTGCTTCTCCGGCTTTTGTTTTATAGAATAATTCTTGTTTCATGTGAAACGTTCTGGCAATTTTATTTGTCTTAAATTTTTATAATTGTTTTTATTACACTCTTGTAAAAAATATAATCATATTTTGTAGCACTCGAAATACTTTAAATTTACTTTGCTATGTTTGCCTTTATATTTCAGCTCTCAGGCAAAAATTGAGTATTTAACTTTTACATATTTTGGCTGGTATTAATTCTGACAGATTTTTATTTTGCTGATAGAAAAATAAATTGGATAAAAGTTTTCATTTAATTTATCAATAAAAAATCTACACAAATCATGAAGTAAATGTGTTTTCTGAATTTAGATTGCTGAATGAATGTTTCATGTGAAACAGTTGATAATCTTATATTCGAGGCCAGCGGCTTAGATTCATTAAATTTATAATTTTATATGACAAATGTTTCGTTGCAATTGAGAAATTATGTGAAATTTGAATAATCGTTGAAAGATTAGTATTAAAAGTGCAGGTCTAAAACAGGATCGCAAAAAAGATAAAATTAAAAAAAATCTTGTACTTTTTATTTTAAAGAAAAGTATTTCTTGGGCTGGAAGAGAGTCTTGATTTTCAAAATATGCTCTGTTATCTGGTACGAAGTATTTTTGGATTAATTTTCATGTTTCATGTGAAACGATTTATGAATAACATCAATTTGAATTGTTTGTGTGTAATAGGGAAGTAGGTGAGATTAAATGAATGTAAATTATATTGCTTATATATGTATGATTTTCTGAAACTTCGAATTAATGTTTATTCTATCCCATTTTCGTGATTGAATTTGTTTATCTGAAAAAAAATTATATTTCCCATGATACTATTCGATCTAAATTTTTTGTTTCATATGAAATGAAAATCGTATTATTTATTGATTATCCTAGAAGATGTGTGATGTATAAACATAAATCAGAATCATATTTTTGGAACTCTTTTCTGGCATCTTTGTTTTATGTATGCTGGAGAGAGAGGGGGGATTGAGTGAAATATTTTTAGAGCTTGATTAAGTCATAATTATTGTCCTACAAAAGTCACTTATCCACAAATTGTTTAAAACCTGTGGAAAAAAGTGACTTCTCAACAAGTTTTAAACAATTTGTGGAAAAATAAAGAAAACGAAGAGTATTTTAAATGTTTCTCGTGAAACGCTTAATAGTTCTCCACATTTTGTTAGTTAAATGTTGAAAAGTATTGTTGCTCACTAGCGATAGTACGGAGAAATGAACAATTTTGGTAACCAGAAACCTTTTGATAAATTTCTTCTTGTCTTTATTACAACTCACTTCCGTTAGATTGAATTTTATTCGTCTGATATAGCGTTTGAAATTTGATGAACTAACGATATTTCATTTTTTTTCAAGTGTAGGTAAAAAAAAAGGACAATCGTTCAAATTCTAACGAACGATTGTCCTTTTTGAGTGAGAGAAATTTCTATTCCAGTTTACCGTACATCAGGTACCAGTGGCCTGATGGAGAATGCCAGACATTCTTTAGGTTTGATTTTTGCATCCAGAATTCGTTGAAATATACGAGAGGAGCCATTGCCGCATCTTTTAGAAGAACTTGTTCTGCCTGATGAAGATAAGAGAAGTGTTCTTCAATATTGGTTGTTTTTCTTGCAAGATTAACGAGAGTGTCGAATTCTTTTGAAGAATATTTTCCGTCGTTGTTTCCATTGTTTGTTTCCAAAAGATTTATAATATTTGAGGGATTATCCCAATCCAAAATCCAGCCGTTTCTTGCTACATCAAATTTCCCGGCACGGCGTTCTGCCGTCACGACATTCCAGTCCTGAATTCTTATATTCATTTTGATTCCGAGTTTTGCCCATGCCGATTTCAAATATTCTGCTACAGCTTTGTTGTATCCTTTGTCATTCGTAAGATACTCGAACTCTGGGAAGCCATTTCCGTTTCGGTATCCGGCAGAACCTAACAGGGCCTTTGCTCTGAATAAATCTTCTTTATAATTCTCTATGTTGAAATGATCTCCATATTTTTTGCTTGTAAATTTTTCAAAAGAAGAACCCGCTACTAGATCTGAGATTCCAGGACCTACGAAATTCTTTGCGGGTGAATAAGTTCCCTGCATTACTGTATTTGCTAGATATTTTCGGTCAATTGCAAGTGAAAGTGCTTCTCGCACCCTCGCATCGTTAAAAGGTGGTTTTCTGGTGTTGAAAGAAACATAATAAGTGCCCATCAGAGGTGACATGTGAAATTCTTTGTTAGTTTGAAGTTTTGGGAGTTGTTTTACTGGAATATACTTGATAAGTTGAATTTCGTTTCTTTTATAAGCAGTATAGGCTTCATTTGCATCTTTTATGAGATGCCATACGATTTTATTAAAGGTGATATTTCTTATGTTCCAGTAATTAGGATTTTTTGAAAAAACGATCTGTTTTCCGTCGACAAAGCTTTCCATGCGATAGGGACCGTTACAGACATAGCTGTTTGGTTCAGTTGCCCAAGAATTTCCGGCTCTTTTTATAGCGGCTTGCTGAACAGGAACCAAAACTGCAGAAGCCGCAATCTTGTCGAAATAAAGACAAGGAGAATTTAATTTAACAACAAACGTTCTGGCATCTGGTGCGTATACTCCGAGTTCTTCAATAGCACCTTTTGATGCTTTATCAAAACCAACTACCATATTGAGCAGATCGTATCCATAAGGTGAGGCTGTCTCTGTATTTGCAACACGCCTCCATGAATAGACAAAATCTTCTGCCGTAAGTTTTGTTCCGTCAGACCATTTGAGTCCTTCCCGAAGATGAAAAGTCCAGGTTAGGCCGTCATCTGATTGTTTCCATGATTCAGCACAGCCTGGAATAATTTCATTATTTTCATTGGATTTTAGCAATCCCTCGAAAGCGTGAATAATCATATTCGCTCCATCGACGGTGCTGTTCTTTGCAGGGTCTATTGTCTCTGGGGAAGGACCTATTTGAACATGAATTATGTTCTCCTCGTCTATAAGAGCATCTTTGTCTTTGCAAGCGACAAAAAGCCCCGCCAATGAAAAGCTAAGAACTAATAACGCCCGTTTCTTCATTTAGACTCTCCTTGCTGTTAAATTCAATCTATATAATTTTGAGCCGCGTTTTGGATTCCACTTTTTGAGTCGTTTCTCAGGTAGTGTGTCGATTTTATCTGCCACAAACCCTTGTTTTTCAAACCAGTCTGCGGTCTGTGTCGTAAGAATAAAGACACTCTCGATTGAGACCGTTTTTGCCTTTTCAATCAGATATTCAATCATTTTGGGACCGATTCCAATATGGGCGCAAGTTTCATCGACTGCCAGGGCTGCGATTTCAGCTTGAGAGCGATCGTAGATATGAAGGGCTGCCGAAGCTCTGACAGCGCCATCAAGTTCGTAAACAATGTAGTCGTTATACTCTGATTCCATCTGTTGTTCGCTTCTAGGAAGAAGAATTTCTTTACTAACGAACGGTCGCATAAGGGACAAAACAGCTGAAATGTCTTCCCGCCTCATTGCCCGGAATTTACCGTAATTTGATTTGTAGACCATTGTGCCTGAACCTAAATCACTGAAGATTTCGCAAGGTAAAGTTCCTTCGGTAGAGCCGTTCAGAATATGAACTCGGGTAACGCCAGACATTACAGATTTCTTAGCCAGCTGAAGCATAGAAATAATTTTTTGCTCTTTATCGTTAGTTTGTGAATTATTCAGATTTAAGAAATCATCTAATTCTTCTATATTCATTGCCGGAACACAGCCTTCCGGGGAAAGTCCTAAATCTTTTGGAATCGTAAAATTTTTTTCGGAAAGCTCAGCATCAGGAAGAAGAAAGAAAAGTTTGTCGGCATGTAAATGTGTCGCAATTTGAGAGGCGAGTTCTGCGGAAGAAATGTTGTAGGGCTTACCGTTCAGGCTCCAGCCGATGCAAGGGAAAATCGGAATGAATCCGTTGTCAAGGATGGTCTTTATAGTGTTGTCGTCAAGTTTGTCGATTTCTCCGGCTGTTGCGAAATCTACTCCGCTGAGAACGCCTTTTCCTCGAGCTCGAACCCAGTTCCCGATGACGGCCGTAAGATTTTCTCCGGCAAGGCTTGTCATAACCACATTCGCCGCATCGAAGGCTGCATTCTTAATCAAAGGCATTGCCTCGCTCGGCGTGATTCGGATTCCGTTTTCATAAGTCCAGGAAATTCCGTTTTTGGAAAGATATTCGTCAATCTTTCTTCGCGCACCAGGCACAAGAATTACCTGCAACCCTGCCTGATGAATCAGTGCAATGTCGCGGATATGGCTCACAAAGAGCGGTGAGTCAATGATGTCATCGTCAAGATAAATCACGACAGTCGCATTCTTGAATCGTTTAATGTAGCGAATGACATCACGGATTCGCTCTGCTTTTTCGAGGATTGGACTATTGTTCATTTTGGCTCCCTTTTTCCTTCTATAT